>JBAUOX010000376.1:0-4327 GCA_049579985.1 Isosphaeraceae bacterium
GACGCCGGAGCATCTTCCTCCCGATCCCTTGCGGGACAATTTCTACAATCTGCGCTATGCCGATCGAGGGTTGGTGAAGCACCCCGACGGAATCAAGGACCAGGGACTCTACGGTCTGGGCTGGAAATCGGCCTGCACCGAGAGTGTCTACCCCTTCTTCTACGGCAGCCCGGGCACTGCCAAGGTGAATCGGTCGTGCCTCCCCTGGCACCGGTCGCTCCGGATACTGCAGGGGGAGACCAACTTCTTCCGTCCTGTCGGAATGTACTACTGCATGGGCAGTTACGTGCCCATTTATGACTTTGACCCGATCGCCCCTGGCCCGGGCCCCTATCCTTATCCGTTCTACTTCAACTGGGGTAAAGGTGGTTGAGCCGGTTACCGATGTGGGCGAGGCACCTCGGTCCTCGCGGCGGGCGTGAAAGAACGTGACGGTGGAGGCGCTGTCGAGCTTTTTTTTTCCGGCTCGTTCCCCGAGCTGGCCGGTGAGAAATTGCAGGCCCGCGGATCATCGCCGACGGCAACCACGAAGGGACCGGTCAGATTGAGCGCTGTATCTCTAGGGAAACCATCGAAATGCGTGATGCCGCCGGCGCTCCTGAAGCAATATGGGTGCAGACTGCCCGACCCGGTCTCCCATTTTTCCCAGAATCTCCTTCTCCCGGTCACAAGGTATGTTCAAGATGGAAGTTGGGAACGGCAGTGGAAGCTGCCTGGTGCTTGACACGCGGGGATTGATCCTTTAGATTAAGCGGACTTGTTTCCAGACCAAGGCGTCATCGTGCGCATTGATTGCGTCGCGAACCAGCCGCCTTCGCGGCGGGAATTGCCGGTCGCCTCCGGATCTGCGTCTCGTCATCGCCGTCACTCCTGGTGCAGAGTTAAGTCTCGATGGACAACCCGATTCCGGTTGACCTGGGCCGAGTCGCGCAGGATTTGCAAATTCGGCGTGTTCAGGTCGAGAGTGTCGTCCAGTTGCTGGACGAAGGCAACACGGTTCCGTTCATCACCCGGTATCGTAAGGAACGGACCGGGAACCTGAACGAGGTCGTGATCCGCGAGATCCAGCTTCGCGTCCATCGGCTTCGGGAACTGGCCGAACGCAAAGAGACAATACTCAAGACGATCGAGGCCCAGGGCAAGCTCAACCCCGAACTTGCGGCAGCCATCCGCGCGGCGGAAAACCCCAAGCGGCTGGAGGACCTTTATCTCCCCTTCAAGCCCAAAAAGCGGACCAAGGCCTCCGATGCCAGGGACAAGGGCCTGGAGCCTCTGGCCGTGCGGGTCTGGAACCGCGACGAGTTGTTGACCGATCCTGTGGCCGCGGCCCAGGAATTCGTCAGCGCCGAAAAGGGACTGGAGACGCCCGAGAAGGTCTTGGAAGGCGTCGGCCACATCCTGGCCGAGGCCATCAGCGAGATGGCGGCCGTGCGCGACGCCGTGCGCAAGGTAATCTGGAAGTCCGCCAAGATCGCCACCAGCAAGGGAGATATTCCCGAGGGACAGGGCCTGGAGTATCGCGATTACTTCGATTATTCCGAGCCTCTTTCGCAGGTGCCGCCGCACCGAGTGCTGGCGATCAACCGGGGAGACAAGGAAGGGCCGCTGAAGATCAGGCTCGATGTCCCCCGCCCCGAGCTCGAGGCCGCCTTTTTCCATCAGCTTCCCCTGGAAGGCCATCCTCAGGCCGCGCTCTTCCGGACCGCGGCCATGGACGCCCTGGACCGCCTGATTTTCCCCAGCATGGAGCGCGAGGTCCGGCGCGATCTGACAGACGCCGCCGAGAAGCACGCTGTCGAGGTCTTCGCACGCAACCTGCGCAGTCTGCTGCTGCAACCGCCGATCCCCAAGCAGGTGGTTCTGGCGATCGACCCGGGACTGCGGTCTGGATGCAAGGTCGCAGTCCTCGACCCGCACGGCAACCTGCTCGATCACGGGGTGGTCTATCCCCACGCTCCCCAGAATCGACGTTCCGAGACCAAGCTGTTCCTGAAGGACCTCGTGGGTCGTCACAAGGTAGGTGTGGTCGCCATCGGCAACGGCACGGCCTGCCGGGAAACGGAAGAGCTGGTCGCCGAGATCATTGCCGAGGGAACCCAGTTCAGCCAGGGGGAGCCGTCACCGCAAGAAACCGGCGACACGCCGGCGCCCGGCGAGAGTGTGCACCAGGAGCCCGGCGTGGCAGCCGTCGGCGAGATCGAGACGCCCGAGTCGCCGCCGGCAGGCCGCCATGCGATCGTCGAGCAAGCGATTGCGACGGACGAGGGTCGCCAACCCTCGGCCTCGCTCGAGCCGGAACACTCCGTCCCGCCCTCCGGTCTGGATCACCACGAGCTCGCGCCGAGTGGTTCCCCCGAATTGCCGGCCGCGGATAACTCCCATGCTGTTCGGCACGAAGCACTGACGGTGCCGGAACTGAATGAAGAAACGCTTCCTCCGATCACCGGCGGCGCTCCGGAGCCGGCTTCTCCGGAGGCGGAAACCGAGTCCGATATGGCTCCGGCACCCGGGGATGGCGAGGCTGCGGCAGCCCCCCACCACGAGCGTTCGGACAACTCGGAACAGGACCACGCCTTATCAGCGCGTGCGGAGGGGGAAACCCAATCCGATGAACCACCCGACGCCGGTGCCGGTGCTGAAGTGCATGAGGCGGCATCGGCCGGACAGGTTGCGAGCTCCGTGTCCGAGTCCTCGGCGCCCGAACAGGGTCCGGAAGCCGGCTCGATCGCTGGAAACCCGCCGGTCAATTCTGACAATGCGATCGAAGCTGAGCAGTCGGATGCTTTCGCAGCCGGACCGGCTCCGGTCGAGGGCTCAGCGGAAGGTGCTGACGCGTCGTCGGCCACGCCCGCCGGGCTGGAAACCCAGGCTGCGGCAGAGGCTCCGGCTCCTCCCACGGAGGCGAAGCCCCCCCACGAGTCCCGCCGCGGCGGTTCGGGAAAGCACAATCATGGGCGTTCTCGAGGGTCTCGCCCCAAGCCGTCCGCTTCTCCCCCGCCGCCCCCGACCCCTCCAGCTCCACATGCCGCCGACCCTCTGCTGGCCCAGCTTGCGTATGTGATCGTCAATGAGGCCGGAGCCAGCGTTTACTCGACCAGCCAGATCGGCCGGGAAGAGCTGCCCGAGTTCGACGCAACGCTGCGCAGCGCGATCTCGATCGGACGCAGGCTCCAGGATCCGCTGGCCGAGCTGGTCAAGATCGAGCCCCAGAACATCGGTGTCGGGCTCTACCAGCACGATGTCAACCCCAAGCAGCTCAAGGAGACGCTCGAGGCGGTCATTTCCAGTTGCGTCAACTTTGTGGGCGTCGATCTCAATACAGCCAGTGTGCCCTTGCTGCGGCATGTCTCGGGCCTCAATCAACTAACGGCCCGGAGGATCGTCGATTACCGCAAGGACAAAGGGACCTTCGCGACTCGTGAGCAGTTGATGGAGGTGGACGGAGTCGGGCCGGCGACCTACACCCAGGCGGCAGGATTTCTCAAGATCCCCGAGGGTGTTCATCCGCTCGACCGCACCTGGATTCACCCCGAGAGCTACGCCGTCGCGACCCGCCTGCTGGAGAGATTCGGCAAGACTCCGGAGGTTGTGCGCGACAAGCAGGAGCTTCCCGAGCTGCATCGCCAGCTCGAGGAAGCCGCTGCGTCCGAACTGGCGAAAGAGCTGCAGGCCGGCGAGTTCACGCTCAGAGACATCATCGAGGCCCTTGGCCGCCCCGAGCGCGACCCGCGCGACGATCTGCCCAAGCCGATCTTCAAGAAGGGCATCCTCAAGCTCGAGGACCTGATTCCCGGCATGGAGCTGAAAGGCACCGTGCTCAACGTGGTCGATTTCGGCGCCTTCGTGGACATTGGCTTGAAGGACTCGGGACTCGTCCACATCAGTCAGCTTGCCAATCGCTACATCAAGACCCCACATGATGTGGTGAGTGTGGGCGACGTGGTGACGGTTTGGGTGATGAGCGTCGATCAGGAGCGTAAACGGGTCTCACTGACGATGGTCAAGCCGGGGACCGAGCGGCAGCGTGGTGCCGCGCAGGGAGGCCAGCGCCGCGGCCAGGGGGGCGGAGAACAGCGGGAAGGACAGGCCGGCCAGGGTCAGGGTCAGGGGCGGCGTGATCGAGCACGGCCTCCGCGTCCCAGCGGATCGGCACTGACGTCGCCCCCGGTCGGCGCAGCTCCGATCGCCGCGCTGGCCGAACCACCAGCACGCCGTCCCGATCGTGATCGCGGTGGAGCGCCCGGCTCGCAGGGGCATGCTGGTCCCCCGGAAGGAGGTGCCGGCCAAGGCCCCGGACCCGGACCGGTCAGCGGCCAAGCCTTCCCCG
>JBAUOX010000377.1:0-2609 GCA_049579985.1 Isosphaeraceae bacterium
TTCTACCTGGTCGAGGAGCTGGGGCGGGGGGCGTTTGCCCGTGTCTTCCTGGCTCGCGAGCGGCAGCTCGCGGACCGACCGGTGGCGCTGAAGGTCAGCCGCAGGGGTTCGCGGGAGCCCCAGGCCCTTGCCCGCCTCCAGCACACCCACATCGTGCCGGTGCACTCCCACCGCGTCGATCCGGCCACCGGGCTGCATCTGCTTTGCATGCCCTACTTCGGCAGGATCACCCTGGCTCGAGTCCTGGCCGAGGTCGGCCAGGACGACGAGATGCTCTCCGGATCGGCCCTCCTGGGCGCCCTCGACCGGCTGGCGGACCCGGCCGATTCTCCGTCGGCGGGACGATCGGCATGCCGGGCCGCGCTGGCGGAACGAAGCTACGTCCAGGCGATCGCCTGGTGGGCCGCACGGCTGGCCGAGGCCCTCGAACACGCCCATGACCGGGGAGTTCTGCACCGCGATATCAAGCCCAGCAACGTGCTGGTGATCGACGATGGGATGCCGATGCTCCTGGACTTCAACCTTGCCCGGGAGTCAGTGCTTGCCGAGGACGAGGAGGGCGAGGCGGCAGAGGCCGCGCTGGGCGGAACGGTGGACTACATGGCCCCCGAGCACCTCGAGTCGCTGGCCGAGGGGCTGTCGGACCGGGTCGATCGGCGATCCGACATCTACGGGCTCGGCGTCCTCCTCTACGAAGCGATCGTGGGCAAGAAGCCGTTCCTGCCGCCGCGGAAAACCCACTCGGTGATCGATTCGCTGCTCCGGGCGGCCGATGAGCGCCGTCACGACCCGGGTATCCTTTTTTCCGGCGACGTGGACGTCCCCGCGCCGCTGCGGGCCGTGATCCGTCGCTGCCTCGAGCCCGAGCCCGAGGACCGCTACCAGAGGGCGGCCGAGCTGGCGGCCGATCTGCGGGCGATCGCCGATGACTTACCGCTTTGTCATGCGCGCGAGCCCATTTTCAGCCGGCTCAACCGGCGGCTGCGCCGCAACCGCCGCCGGCTGGCCGGCGCCGCGATCATCCTCCTGGCCGGTGCCGCGGTCCTGGGTGCTTATCTCAACTATCAGTTCGAACGGTACGAGCGGTTCGAGGAGGTCCGCGGCCTGTATCAGACAGCCAGTACCGCCATCGACGACGGCGAATTCTCGAAAGCCCAGATCTTGCTCGACAACGCCGCCCAGAGGGCCAGCCATTCCGAGCTCGGCACGTTTCGCCACCTGCTGAAGTGGGAGACGTGCTGGGGTTTCGGCGGCAAGCTGCGGCGAAAGCTCGATCAGCTCTGGATGAACCCGGGTCTGGAGGATCTCGAAGACGACATCCGATTCAAGGCCTCGATGTCCAAGAAGATCGTCATCGCTCGGGACCAGGCCGACAACCTGCTGAAAGAGTCCGAGAGTCTCCGGTTCCGGCTGATCGGCCTGGGCGAAGACTTGCCCGGCGCGATCAACGAGCTGAAGCGGCTACTCGCTCCGTTCCAGGTGCTGACATCGAAGGAGGACTGGACCAAGCTTGATTATATCTGGGGTCTTTTGGACGAAACCCGGCAACAGCGACTTCGCCGCGAGGTCAACGAGCTGCTTTTTCTGTGGATGGTCCAGGTCGAGACCTCGGTCCAAAAGCTCGACGAGCCGGCTGCCGCAGCCGGCATCGCCCGCGATCCCGCCACTCTCGGGCAGACACTGAAAGTGTGCGACCGGGTCCTGACCTTCGCCGAGCCCAGGGAACCCTGGCTCGCACTGCGGGCTCTGCTGCAAGAGCAACGCACGGGTCCTGCGCGTGACGGCATCGGCCCGGCCGCCAGGAACAGTGCCGCGCTTACGCCGAAAACGCTGAACGGCGAGCCGCTCCATGTCGGTAACGAAGAATCGGCTCCGGCATGCTTTCAATGGGGACTGCTCTGCTCCAGCCAGGGCCGGCCGAAGCGCGCCATCGAGTGGATGCAGCAGGCTGTCTGGCTCGACTGGAGCAATTACTGGTATCAGTTCTACCTGGCCTACCTGCTGGGCGAGGAGGGACTGGCCGACGAGGCGCTGGACCACTATAGCGCGGCGGTGGCGAGCCAGCCGGACTCGCCCTGGGTGCGGTTCAACCGCGCCCGGATCTACCGGGCCAAGGGCCGATGGTCCTGGGCCCTCGATGATCTACTCACGGCGCGGAAATTGATGGGAAGCCGAGCCGAGTCGCTCCAGGTGGCTCTCGAGATCGGTGTCCTGCACTGGTCTCTCGGGAATTTTGCCCAGGCCGCCAACGAATACAGGGGGATCATCGCCGCCGCTCCGGAAAGTCTGTATGCCTGCGCGGCCCGTTTGAATCTCGCGAACATTGACGCGGAGTCGGGCAGGGAAGAGAGCGCACGGGCCACTTACGAAGCGCTGCTCAAGACCCACCCCGATGATCGCCCGGCCAGGTTGGGCCGGGCCAACCTCAGTCTTCGGCAGGGTCGGCCCGAGGACGCCCTGACCGATCTGGACGTGCTGCTACGGCCGGGCGTCAAGATTGCGGATCGCGACGACGTCCTGGCAACCCGCGCGATCGCCCGCTTGCTCTCGAGGCAGCGGTCCGGGGCGGTGGCCGACGCCGCACTTGCCCAGCGGCTACGGCCTTGCCC
>JBAUOX010000378.1:0-7880 GCA_049579985.1 Isosphaeraceae bacterium
GCTTGATCCGCGGTCAAACCTCAAGAACTGGGAGTCACAGCGATGACGAGTTCAATGGTGATGGAACGGGCCGGCATGGGGATGCCCGGAATGGGCATGGGCACCATGATGCAGGGCGCTATGGGCAGCACGGCCACGATGCCGGCCAGCCCTCAGTGGATGATGGTTCCCCGCTGCAAGATGACGATGACCAAGTGCAAAGGCGGCATGCAGATCACCTGTCAATGTGATGACAAGATGACGGCGACGATGCTGCAGAACCTCTGCACCATGATGGCCGGCGGGATGTGCAGTTGCTGCATGATGATGAACGGCATGATGGTCTGCTGCTGCAACATGACGATGGGCATGTGCAAGTGCGAGATGACCGACGACGGCGTCTGCATGACCTGCACCAGCGGCGACCCCGCCTGCTGCTCGATGATCCAGGCCTGCTGCGACTGCATGATGGCCATGTGCGCCGCCGGTTGCACCTGCTGCCTCTGCATGAACAACATGCCGGTCTGCTGCGGCTGCTGAACCTTGCTTGCCTTGTTCTCCAGGCCTTCGCAGTTCGCTTCATGAAGTCCAGACGCCGCTGCTTGCACGATTGTGCGGGACGCGGCGTCTTGCTTGCGCTTTGTGGATCTTCGAGGATCGCCTGCCGCTCGGGGCCGGCGGGGCGGTCGAGGGCTCGCAGAAGATCATTTTCAGGCCGAGTTGGTAGAGTTGAGTTACTCCGCTAACCATACTTTACCCGTAGGAATAATCGGACCGCTCTTGACAAGTTCTTGCCGGACTGCAAAATCGACATTTTCTTGCTGGACTGCAAAATCGACATTCCAGCCGATTCGCGGTTTGGATAGCTTCTGGGAGACTGGGCTTGGACTGGTGGCCGCATGACGCGGTCGCCCGAATGGTGCCCAGGTTTACAAGGCTTGGTGAGCTCTATCGGGTTCAACCAATCCCTACGTCAAGCCCGAACGATCCGGGTTCCGTGTCTACTCAGTCAAGAAAAACAGGGCTTGGAAATCTTTGCTCTCGCGATAGAATCGGCAAATCGTGAAAACCTCGAGAAGGATCAAGGCCGCACAGGGCATACAGGGATGAGCATACAGTTTGAGCTTAGGGGGGCAGGGAAATCGAATCCGATGGTGCGGACCGCTTGCGTCTGGCTGGTCGCCGCGGTCGGCATGGCGGTCGCGGGTTGCGGGCAAAGCAGCTTCAGATCCGGGCCGGACTATCCGGTGAAGGGGAAGATTCTCCTCGCTGATGGCAAACCCTTGCGTTCCGGCCGGGTGGTCTTCGTTTCGTCGGAGACAGCCTTATCTTACGCGGGGCCGATCGGGGATGACGGCGGCTTCGAATTGAAGCAGGGAGATCGTGTCGGGGCTCCGGCAGGCAACTACAAGGTGCGCATCGAGATCGATGAGACAAGCTTGCCGAAACGCCGCGGCAAGTCTTCCAATCTGCCTTTCCCAGGCAGGTATCTGGACGAGGATGTTTCCAAGCTGGTCGCCGCGGTGAAGGCCGATCCGGAGAATGCCTTCGAGTTCAAGCTCACCAAATGAGCTTCACTTGCGTGTGGCTGGGCCGTTGCGATCGCTGGAACGGTGCAGGTCACGGGCGTTGGCGAGGGAACGCTCTGACCGATCCGGTTCAAGCGCTGCCCTTGGCCCGGTAGCTTCGCCAATCGATGCCGAGTTTGCGCATCCGCGAGCGGAGGGTATGAGGATTGATGGCGAGCCGGGCCGCGGCACCGTCGGAGCCTTCGATCCGCCCTTTCGTGCGGGATAGTGCGTGTTCAATATGGCGGGCCATGGCCTGATCGAGGGTCGGCAGCGACGGCTCCGCGGCGTTGGGTTCCTCGCGACGGGGTAATGGAGTCGGAGAGCTGAGCCGGCCCGGCGAGCCCAGTGCCCGGGCGATCTCGAGCCGCTTTCCCACACCCAGGATCGCCGCCCGTTCGATGACCGCGGCGAACTCGCGGACGTTACCGGGCCAAGGGTAATCCACCAGCAAACCGATGTCCTCGACCGTGGGAGCCAGCGGGGGCAATCCCAGCCGCTTGACGGCACGGAGTGTGAAATAGGCGGCCAGCGCCGGAATGTCCGGGAGCCGGTCTCGCAAGGGGGGGAGATGGACCGGAAAGACGGCAAGCCGGTACCAGAGGTCCTGCCGGAATCGTCCATCGGCGACCATGCTTTCGAGGTCGCGGTGGGTTGCAGCGACGATTCGCACATCCACGTGCCTGGGTCGCTCGCCCCCGACGCGCTCGAACTGACCGTCCTGAAGAATTCGCAGCAGCCTGACCTGGGCAGCCAGCGGGAGCTCGCCGCATTCATCGAGGAACAAGGTGCCGCCGTCGGCCCGCTCGAACCAGCCTTTCCGATCCCCCACCGCCCCGGTGAAGCTGCCCCGCTCATGACCGAAGAGCTCGGAATCGACCAGCTCCGAGGGAATTGCCCCACAGTTGACTCGCAGAAATGGTTTCGCCACTCGCCGCGACCGGGTGTGAATTGCACGGGCGACCACCTCCTTGCCCGATCCGGTCTCCCCCAGAATCAACACGGGGGCATCCGAAGGCGCCACCAGATCGATCTGCTCCATGACCTCTTTCAATCCCGTCTCGGCGCCGATCACCGAGTCCGTGATGTCGTGCCGTCCCAGTCGCGACAGCAGCGACCGATTGTCGGCTTCAACGGCCTCACGCAGCGAGATCAGCTCGCGGAGGCGATGATCGTTCTCCAGCGCCACCGTGAACGGATCGACGAGGTCCCGCACCAGCGCCTCATGCTCCTCTCCGAAGTCGACGGACGGACGGGCTCGCAGGACCAGAACCCCGAGCATCCCCTCGCTGCCGTTCAGCGGCGCCACCAGGAAATGACCGGCAAGATCGGCCGGCAAAAGGCCCGGCAACTGCTTCTGAATCGGCCGATCACCGGCTCGCACCAGATGACCTTCGCGGCACCACGCCACGATCCGATCCAGATCTTCCGGAGTGCACTGCGTTTTCGCCCCTCCAGAAGCCTGGTCGGGGCGAACCAGCACTGCGGCCACTGTCTCCAGACTGGTTCTCGCCAGGTCGACGTGCCGAACCAGAAGCGCATCGAGCGGCAGCCCGGGGCTCAACAGCGGCATGACACGCGTCACCGACTCATCAATCCGAATGTGCCGGGAGACCTCACGCCAGACGTTCAGAAGCATCTGCGGCGACGAATCCATGGGGCTCTATTTCTAGGAAATATCCTGGCCCACCTTGGAAATATCACGGCCTAGCTGTGTTATATCACAGTCCTCATCTCGTCGTACACCTCTCAGCCCGGGAAAAACTGCACTAAGTCGATCGAGTTTCTGGGTATTCGCAGTGAATCACTCGCGCCGGTTCCAATCGTGCCTGGTCAAAGAAAGAACGGCATGGTTCTTGCGATCATGGAGCCCGCTACTAACCTGTGCATGGGTCACAGTTGGGCGGGCTCTCGGCTTCGGGTGTCCGCCTAAGTCGTCGGTTGGACGCGGGCATGCGACGTTCGCATTGTCGCGACGAGTGCCGGAGCGATCCGGGAAGCGTTTTTTCGGATGGTCATGGAATTGACACGCAAGTCTTCGAGAATCCAAACGAGGAAGGGGTACCCGATGAATCGAAATCGTCGTCAGGGAGCCGGTTTCACCCTGATCGAGCTGCTGGTCGTCATCGCCATCATTGCCGTCTTGATCGCGCTGCTTCTGCCGGCTGTTCAGTCAGCGCGTGAAGCGGCCCGCAGAGCTCAGTGCACCAACAACCTCAAACAGATGGGTCTGGCTCTGCACAACTATGAAAACTCCGGCGGAGCGTTTCCCCCCGCGGGGCAATCATCGAACTACACGACAAGTCCTCCTCAGAATCAGTACGTGGACGGGGCCTATTCCGTGTTCCCGCGGATCCTTTCTTTCATGGAAGGCGGGACGACCTTCAACGCCCTGAATTTTTCGCTCGATTACAACGACCTCTCCGGAGCGAACTACACGGCGGCGTCACAGGCGATCAGCGTTTTTCTTTGCCCTTCTTCCCCGAACGCGTCGGCCGGCCATGATGCCGTTGGAGACCCGAACGGGGCTCCATTCGAGGCAAATGGTCCGGGTTACGGCCTGACCGACTATGGCGCGACCTGCTACACCGATATCGATCCCCTGGGTCAAACGGGTCAACTGGGCGCGACTTCGAATGTACCTTACCGGAACAAGAACGCCCGGGTCGACGGTCTGCTCAAGCAGGGTAAGACCAGGATCGCTGAATGCACCGACGGCCTGAGCAACACGTTCGCCATCGCGGAGGTTGCCGGTCGCAATGCCTATTATGTCAGTCAGTATGCCGAGAACTACTATGGAGGAACCTTGTTGCCGGCCCCCGTGCGCAACGTTCCCGGCTTCGCCGCGGGCGCGGGACGCCGCTTCTGGAGATGGACCGAGCCCCATGACAGCCTGGGCGTATCCGGCGTCATCAACAACCCGTCGCTGCCAGACCATGAGACCCAGATTTATGAGTTGCCGCTTGGAACCCTGGGCACCGCCGGTAACAAGGCGGGAAATAACCAGTCGCTCTACTCCTACCACCCCGGCGGTATCAATGCTCTCTTCGGTGACGGCAGCGTGCACTTCCTCAAGAGCACCACCTACGTCGTCGCCCTGAGGTGGCTCACCTCGCTCAATGGCGGTGAGGCCATCTCGGCCGATGCGTATTGAGCACCCAGGTGGGTCCGGCTTAGCGTGCCGGTGGGCTCAGTGAATGAGGCGAGAGAGGCTGGCCGAGCGCCTGGATCTTCCTTCCGGGCGGAACGCCGGCCGCCTCCCGTTTCCCGAGGAGATCTGATGAACCGTCTTTTTCTTGCCCTCTTCGCGCTCGTGCTGGCGGTCCCGCTTGCGGGCTGTCAATCGCGGGGTGTGTCATCGTCGGATACCCTCAAGATCGGCGCCTACTCGGTCGTTCGCGAGGTGATTCACGACGGCTTGATTCCCGCCTTCGCGGCCCGCTGGAAAAGCAAGACCGGCCGCGAGGTTCAGTTCGAGGAGTCGTACGACGCCTCCGGCGCCCAGGCCCGCAAGATCGCCACGGGTTTCGACGCCGACCTGGCGATCCTGTCGCATGAGGGCGACATGGAAGTCCTCGTCAAGGACGGAAAGGTCAAGTCGGATTGGAATGCCGGACCGCATCGGGGCATTCTGACCCACAGTTTGGTGGTGATCGGTCACCGGCCAGGCAATCCCAAGCAGATCCGGGATTGGGCTGACCTGGGCCGTCCGGGAGTGGGGGTGCTCTACCCTGACCCGAAGACCTCGGGAGGCGCGCGCTGGAACATCAACGCAATCTACGGGGCGGCCCTGCTGGCCGCGACCGAGGCCGGGAAGGGACAGGCCGACCTTTCCTCCGTGCGTGACCTGATGTCGCGCATCCAGGCCAATGTGATCAACATGGACCCATCGGGCCGACAAAGCATGGCCAATTTCGCCGAGCGTCAAACCGGTGATGCGGTTGTCACCTATGAAAACGAGCTGTTGTTCCAGAACAAGGAAGGCAAGCCGATTCCCTACGTGATTCCCCGTTTCACATTGCTGATCGAAAGCCCCGCGGCGCTGGTCGAGGGTTCGGTCGAACGGCACGGCAATCGCGCGCTCGCGGAGGCGTTTCTCGAGTATCTGCTCTCGGCCGAAGGTCAACAGATCTTCGCCGACTACGGGTTCCGGCCCGTCAACCCCGACGCCAAAGCGTCGTCCGGCGTGCCTGCATTGCCCGAAAAGCTCTTCACCATGGCCGACCTGGGAGGCTGGGCCAAGGTCGAGGAAGCTCTTTACGGTTCCAACGGACTCTGGACCACGATCGCCGCCGAGCGATCCCAGTCAAGTGGGAGATGATGGATCATGGCGGCCCATGCGGTGACAACCCACAATCGTCGTTTCGACCTGGCCCTGAGGTGGACGACCTTGTTCTACCTCGGGGTCATGGTCGTCCTGCCCATGGTGACGCTCAGCGTGCTGGCCGCCAGGCCCGGCTTCCAGCCGTTCTGGCGTGCTCTGGTTGATCCCTATGCCTGGCACGCCCTGAAACTCACGTTCTTCACGGCCCTCGTGATGGTCGTGATCAACGCCGTGACGGGCACTGCGACCGCCTGGGTCCTGGTGCGTTATAACGTCCCCGGACGCAGCCTCGTCAACGCTCTGATCGACCTTCCCTTCGCGGTGCCGACCGTCGTCACCGGCTTGATGCTCGTGGTTCTGTACGGTCCTACGAGCGTGATCGGAACGGTTCTGGGACGCTTCGGCTGGGGGGTCATCTACCACCAGCCGGGAATCGTGCTGGCGCTCCTGTTCGTTTCCTATCCGTTCGTGATCCGCAGCGTTCAACCGGTCTTGATGGAGCTTGACCGGGCCGAGGAAGAGGCTGCCGCAACGCTCGGCGCTGGGGCCTGGACAACGTTTCGCCGGGTCACGCTCCCGGCCCTCTGGCCGTCGATCCTGACCGGCTCGGGGCTGTCCTTCAGCCGCGCCCTGGGAGAGTTCGGCAGCGTGGTCATGGTCGCCGGCAATCATCCTCTCCTGACCAAGACCGCACCCTTGCACATCTATGGAGAGATCGAGAGCGGAAACCGCCACGCCGCCTTGGTCGTCTCGTCGGTCCTGCTGGCCAGCTCGCTCTTGATCCTGCTCGGGCTCAATGCCTTGCAGCGGCGGGGAGGAGTCAATCATGGCGACTGATCTGAGACTGGATGAGTCGAACCTGCCAGCTCCCGCCCCGAACCTTTGGCAGGCCGTCCGCCCGTCGTCGCTGGGTCGCGGGCTCCTGGCCGGCGCGGTGCTGGCCTGGTTCGCGATCCTGATCCTGGTGCCGAGCCTGGCCCTGGTGCGCCAGGTCTTCCTGGGTGGTCTGAAACCGTTCCTCCTGGCCCTGGCCCGGCCCGATGTGCAGCGTGCCTTCGGCATGTCACTCGGAATCACAGCCCTGGCCACGGTGGTGAACACAGTCTTCGGAATCGGGCTGGCCCTGGTGCTGACCCGGCAGCGGTTCTGGGGCCGCGCCCTGGTGGACGGCGTGGTGGATTTGCCTTTCGCCATCTCGCCGATCGTCGCGGGACTGATGCTCATCGTCCTGTATGGACCTGAGGGATGGCTGGGCCGCTGGCTCGAGCCGCACGGGGTCCGGGTGGTTTACGCGATACCCGGGATGATCCTGGCCACCATGTTCGTGACCGTCCCCTTTGTTGTGCGGGAGCTTGTACCGGTGCTCCGCGAGCTGGGCGAAGAGTACGAGCAGGCAGCGCATACCCTGGGCGCGGGCCGCTGGCGGACTTTCTGGAGCGTCACCTTACCCTCGATCCGGTGGGGCGTCGCCTACGGAGTGACCCTGACGGTGGCCCGGTCGCTGGGCGAATTCGGTGCTGTCCTCGTCGTCTCGGGCAACGTGATCGGCCACACCCAAACGGCCACGCTTTACATCCAGGAAGGCGTTGAGAGCTTCCATCCCGAGGGTGCCTACGCCGCCAGCCTTGTCCTGGCGGCGATCTCGTTCATCCTGCTGGTGGGAATGGACTTCATCCGCAAGCACCTCGAATGTGGCAGGGAGAATCGGCCATGACCATCGCGAGCAGGTCAAGTACCGGAGTTTTCCACTCAAGCCACCCGCGATCGAAGACCGGCCCCGTCGCGGGGCATTCCTGGTTGACGGCCCAGGCAGCAAGCAAGGAGTCATCCGTGGGGATCGAAGTCAGAAACCTCTCCAAGCGCTATGGCACGTTCCAGGCCATCAAGGATGTCTCGTTCGAGGTCATCGCCGGCCAGTTGGTCGCCCTTCTGGGTCCCTCCGGATCGGGTAAGAGCACGATCCTGCGAATCATCGCCGGACTCGAAACGGCTGACACGGGAGGCGTCGT
>JBAUOX010000379.1:0-12921 GCA_049579985.1 Isosphaeraceae bacterium
CCTAACGGCCACCTCTCCGACACGGCCTAACTGGAGTTTCCGCCAGGCTTGGCCACAGTGGGGACAGGCGAATGTGTCTTTTACCTTGCCTGTTTCAGGGTCTAACGCCGCATTCCAGAGCACGATCTCACCCCCGCATCCGCGAGGGCGGCGAACCTTCTTCGTGATCCCCAGGTTAGTCCTCTTGTTGACACGGTCGGTTTGTTCTTCTGCACCTACCATCCCCTGACACTTGTACACATCGCTCCAAACCGTGTACTGGATCGTGGCCGGGATGCAGATGAACTGCTCGACACCCTCGGGTATCGGCTGCCTCGCGAGCGCCTCAGGCCCCATCCGGCGCTCGACCTCACTTCGGTCAATCAGTTCCCACTCACGATCAACGACAGAGATCAGGCCGTTTTGTGGAGCGTCGAGTGGTGGATTCTTGAGGTGGCAGGCCACTTCGGGTTTGGTCGGTTCGTAGAGCCCGACAGCCGGCTCATAATGCTCGGTGCCATAGAGCCAATCGAACTCCTCTTTGACGGCGGCCTTGATCCGCTCGAACTCGGCCTTCAGGGCCTCGACGTCCACCGGCGTGCAGTAGTTGTAGGCGATGTGGCAGGCCGCCGGGGACAGGTCGTTGAGAATCGCCCGCCGCGCTCCTTTCTCCGCGCCCGGCACAGTCTGAAGGACGTCCTCAGGTGGATTCTCGCACATCAGAGCTGCAACCCCCGTCATCCCGCTGCCGCAAAACGGATCGAGGATGATGTCCCCCGGCTCGGTGTAGTGCAGGATGTATGGGATGATCGCCCGGGGCGGCACCTTGGTGTGGTACGAGTGGGCGTTGTAGATCGGGTCGTTCTTGCCCTCCCGGATGTCGGCGACGAACGGCTCCCGGTGGTAGTCATCGGTCTCTGGATCGTATGGTGTGCCATAGCGACTGATGAACGCCGCGACTTCTTCGTCACTGGCAACCGGCACCGGATACTCTCGGGGCTCGTCCACGGCTTGTCCTCACTTACTGCAGCATGAATCGGATTCGCTTCTTGCCCTCGGTCGAGCGTTTCGCCTCGTCGAACTGCTCGCGAAGACGCTCGGCGAGTCGCTTGAGCAAGTCGCCGATTTGCTCTTCCTCGAGTCCCTCAAATCCCTCGATGAGGTCCGCGAGAGCCAGGCTTCGGATCTCGATGTTGGCCGAGGCCAGAATCAACCGCACCCGGTTCACCATCTCCGGGGTCAAGACCCTGGCCAGCTCGGAGATCCTCGAGGCAGTGACCATGTCGAGCAAGGTCTGGATGCTCGGTTCTCCACTGTTCTCCAGGATCTTCCGAATCGCCTCCTGCGCGACCCGCTTGCAGAGGAGATCGGCCGCCTCAGTGACTCGCTGGCGGAGCGCCTCGGCCTCCGCCTCGTGTGGCTTCGTCTGACCGTCCCAGTGGCAGATGGGGCACCGGGCGTCGTCGAAGGCTTTCGGCGAATCCTTGAGGGCACACGGGTGGATCCGATCCGCGATGGCCTGGGCCTCGCCCGCAAGCTTCTCTCCGATCCTGCCGCCCAGCTCGAGTCCGTTAAGCCGTTCAATGACGGTCAACTGGTCCTGCAGCCCGGCGACTGACTTCGCGATCGTCTCCCGTGCGTCATGGTGCGCCCGGTGTGCCTTGCGATAGGCGAGGCTGTACTGATCGCGGAAGCGGCGGAACTGATCGAAGATCGACGAGAGCTTGGTATCGTCACCGCTCCAGACCGACGAGAAGGTTAACTGGGTCTTGAGCATCTGGGACTGGCCGGCCAGCTTCGGCTCATCCAGGCCGGCCAGCTCGTCAAGATAGTCTCGAGCGGACTGGAGATCGGCGTAGCGGTCGGTAAGCCGACGTGCTCGCAAGTGAATCTTGTAGGCTTCGACGAACTGTTCAGGCGTGGGGTAGCTTTCCCGCGCGACGGCATGGAACTCCTGGAAGTCACCTGTCGCCGCGATCGCCTTGAGGCGCTGGAATACCTCGTTAGTCGCGTCGTCCACCTGGCCGTCGAGTTTTTGGGCCAGTTTCTTCAGAGTATCGTGAGTCTTCTCGAGGTCTTCGGCAAGAGTCTTGAGGCGGGCGACCAGCTCGTTATTACGGTCGGCGTCGTCGTTCACGTCCTGAGCCGGGGTGATCGAGGGGTCAAGAACCTGGGCATACGCGAGCACCTCGTTGAAGGATTTCTCGTCGCTCAGCTTGATCCTCGCCCCGAGCAGCGCTTTCTCGAGCTTCAATGACCACTCGACCTGGCCGATCTGCTTGCCGGTGAGCCGCTTGCCAATGGGTTCCTTATCATTCGTGAGCTTGAAGCCGGCCGACGGATTCAGCTCGGCGATCTGGAGCGGCGGCGTGCCGGCACCCACGGCGCACAGCAGGGCGAGGCGGGCCAGGTCTTCAGTCAGCCCGTGCGGTGGCTGGCAGAGTTCCTTGATTACCTCGGCGACCGAAAGGTCTTTGGCGGTCTGAACGCGACTGAGCACCCGGCGCACGGCCGATCCAGGCTGGGGCGCGAACTGCTTGGGATCTTTCTTGGCGACAAGCCCAAGCCCGGCGGCGAAGTTGTCGCGGGCGCTGGTGTCGGCTCCGCTGGGACTTTTGGCGAAGAGCCCGTGGAAAACCTTGCGGGCGTCGGCATCGGTGATCGTCTTCTTGAGTTCACTCGGGCTGAAGAGAGGAGAATCGTAGGCTTTTTCCAGGAGCTGGGAGGCGAGCGAATCTTCTCGCTTCTCCCGGTCCTTCTGGAGGGTGATCGTCGCGTCGTTCTTCTTCCCCGTCGGCTTCCCGACCGGCAGAAAGTACTCGGTCGCCGGCAACCCGAGTTCCTTCTGCGTCACGATCGCGCCCCGGCGATACTCGGCAACCTGGGCCGAGAGCAGCGCGACCATCGCCTCCCGGCGCCGGTTCTTGGCCCAGTCCCGAAACGACCCCTTGCCTGGGTGGTCCCGGTCATTGTAGTGCCTGAGCATCGCGTTGCAGGCGACGTATTCGGCAAGAGCCTCCCGGGTATCCTCCGAGAGAGCGGCCGGAACGCAGACGGCGATTCTCGGGTCCTGCAAGTCGGACTTGGGCACGACTGCGGCCGAGGTCAGGTAGACGATCCGGAAATGGATCTCCGGCTTGTTGGCCCAGGCCTCCCCGAACAAGCTTTCCCAGCGGTCGGCGACAACGACTTCGCCGCCGTACTGAAGCTTCAGGTTGGTCGGGGTCGCCTTGACCGGATTGCTCTGAGGCAGTCGGAGCACGGCATCCTTGTCGCGGCTGCCGTAACCATCGAAGAGACCGCCGTCCCCTTCGCCTTGGAGGGTCTTGAAATCCCAGAACAGGCTCTCGCGCCAGGCCGTGTCCTGATCGGACACGTTCGTCTTGGCCTTCTTCTTGAAGGTCCCGAAGGCCCGGTGCGGCTGGTCGTCGGTGGCGCCCTCGCCGGCCTCGAAGCGGGCACCCTTCTCCTTGTCGTACTTGATCTGGGGGACGTCGGACTTCAAGCGGCTGATGAGGTCGAGCACCGCGTCCTTGGGATGGAGCCCCTCGAGCTCGGCGAGCGTCGCTTCCGCGAGCTCCTCGACCGGCATGAAGCGACCCGGGTCGGGGTTGAGGAGACCCCATAGATAGAGCGTGCCCAGGATGCGGCGGGCGTGTTCCATCTCGTCGTCGTCCAGCGGCAACTGACCGAGGTCCTCGACGACGTCCGTATAGGTATCGTAACTGGACTTGAATTGCTCCGAGCGCAGACCCTTCTCGAGGGTCTCGCTGCGCAGCAGGTCGCTGGGAACCGCGAGGCGCTTGCTGGCGAGTAGCCCGTTGCAGGTGATCGCCTCGTAGGCGATGTGGATCCCCGAGCGTGCCGCTGGGAGCCCATAGCGTTCGTAGCTCTGAGTGATCCGCCGGAGGATGTCGAAGCACTGCGGCTGGAATGGGAAAATCGCCTTGAAGTAGTCCTTCTTGGTCCCCTTCAGGAACTTGAATGTCTTGCGGCAGTGCTGGTCGTACTCCTCGATCTCAAGCTCTTTGCCGGGCCGGATGTCGCGGGTCCGGAAGCAGACGATCTCGCCGTAGTCGGTCTGCTCCTTCAGGAGCTCACGGACAATGAAGCGGTCCCCTGCAACTGAGCCCACGAGCTTTTGGGGACAGTCTCCCGTGCTGGCCACGACCAGCAAAATGTTCTTGTGTTCCTCGACCGGCAGGTAGTATGCCAGCGTCTCGAGGAGTTGAACGCCTTCCTCGTATGAGGGCTGCCCGTCGTGCCGGTCCTGCCAGGAGCGAAATTCGTCGACAACCAGCAGGAGCCCGTCGTATCCCCCCAGTTGAGTGATCCGGTCGTAGAGGTAGCCGAATCGCTCCCGGAACGAGCCCTTGAGCTCGATCGACAGCTTCTCCCGCTCGACGACCTTCGAAATCTCGGCCCCAAACTTCTTGGTCCCCTCCTTGGAGCGAAACTCCTGCGGAGTCGTCTGGTGGGCCTTGTTGAAATGGGACGCGATGGCCGACTTGATCAGCTCGCCAGCCTGGTTCTCGAACCACTCGACCGCCAGTTCCTCGGAGAGCACCGGGACCTTGGCACGAAGGTCCTTGGGAAGCGCGTCCCGGATCTCGCGCTCGAAGCGCCGGACCAGGCTGTCCTTGGCGTCGGGCTCCGCTGAACCGAGCAGGCTAAACGTCACCGGGAAGAGCTTCGGCTTGCTAATCGCCGCCTGGTACTCTTTACGCAGCGCAGCATCGCGCAGGGCTTCCCACACCGCGGGATCCCGAATCGTCAGGAGGATGGTCACGGCTGCGATGAAGTGTGTCTTACCGGCGCCGTATTCCGCGCGGATCCAGTATCCTTGACCTTTGCGGTGGACGGCCTTGTCGAGTAACTCCTTGAGCAGGGCATGGAGCGACGGCGTCACCTTGTATGTGTCGAGGGCCTCCACAGGCTGAGTCAGGAGTTCACGCAACGAAGGAGTGGTACGCGGCTCGGTTGGCTTGGGTTCGAAGATCTGACCAAGAGGTTTCAAGCTGCCTGCCATGGTTTCACCTAGGCTTCAGTACAAAGATGCTCGGGACGGCTCAGCCAGTCTCGGAACCGATTTGAGAGCCAGTCGAAATCGACCCGAACGACACCGGTCATCGTGTCAGGGATGCCGATCGGCTTGATCGGTTCGACTTCCAGCACCGTCATGGTGGATGAGCCTGCGAACCAGTCGAAGAACGGCCGCAGTCCAGTGCCCAGCGTCGCGAGCAATGCGGCATTCCGAACCCGCAATATGACACGTTCGGGTCCGGCAGGTCGCAAGCCCTGGACAGCTTCATCAAGCCGAGAGCGAAGGCACTCTGCTCGTTCGTCAGGATCAGAAGGCCATTGATCGTCCTCCGGGATCAACTCGAGGACGTCGAGGAGCTGCTGGCTTTTCCCTTGCAGAAGCTGATCCAGGCGGGATCGTTCACCGATCCAGACAACCACTTGCTTACTCCAGAGGCGCTGATTGACCAAGTCTCTTAGCTGGTCTGGTGTCATAGTCGCATACCTCCCTCTACGAACTCCGGGAAGGAGTATCGAAGGCTGATGGACTCAATCCGGTCAGCGACGACGTATTTCGCGATCAGGCCACGATCAAGAGCGTCCCGGAGAATGGCTCTCAACCGATCCTCGCTCTTATAACCAAGATACTTCCAGAAAGGCTCCGATGCTATAACCCGGAACTCGACGCCACCTGGCTGCCCTCGCGAGAAGAGGAAATGGAGCAGGATGAGAAAAGCCGTCGCCGACGGAGCAATGGGACGTAGTAAATCACGTCGCTCCTTTCCAGACGAGAGAAAGCCGAGCTTGCGAAGATTCGCCTTGAGCCGTTCCGACGTCTTATCCGGTACGGCCGAGCCGAACCGTTCCCGGATGAACTGTGCGATGTACGAATCGGGAATCGCGGCATTCTCACCGATGGGGAAAAGAGCGTCGGCCACGAGCGCA
The DNA here is from genome assembly GCA_049579985.1 of Isosphaeraceae bacterium. GTDB lineage: Bacteria > Planctomycetota > Planctomycetia > Isosphaerales > Isosphaeraceae > Aquisphaera. Next base: position 5,947 of record JBAUOX010000379.1, read on the forward strand.
CCTGCCATGGTCTCAGCGCAGAGGTATCGGTATCGCAAGATCTCTTCAGCGAGCCCGGGGTCCTGATAGTGCCGCCAGACTTCGGCGGTCAGCCCTTTCAATCCATCGGGATAGAACCACCGCACGACCGTCTGCGCGTAGCGGTCGCGAGTCGAAAGGCTGTTCTGGGGAAGATGCTCGCGAATGTAATGTTGGAACTCCCCTATATCCTCGAATTTCTCCGACCAAGGCAAGGTCAAAAGAGCCTCTTTCCAGATCAAGTCCTGGATTGCCCGGATGACCTCGTGCTTCTTGCTCGGCTTAGGTGCCACCTCGGTCGGGGAGTCCCGCGTCGGGGAAGATCCGTCGGGGCTTGAGAATCCCGCCAGGATCTCCTGTCGATTGATCTTCTGACTCGGTGCAACTTCCTCGTGCGCCTTCCCCTTCGGACGGCGCTTCCGAGTTTGAGACGTTCGAGGGAGCTGCGCTGGTTGCTGCTCTGGAATAGCTCTCGTATCTGTTTCGGGCGGCTGAACTGAAGAATTTGTTACCAGAAACTTTGCCTCTCGAGTCACGGAACGGCCCGACCGAGATCTGACCTGCGGATCCGGTTCGTTCGAATTGACAGCCGATTCCGGCTCCTCAGGGAACAGCGCAAGAGGCATTGTTGGTGGAGATCCCGTCTCGATGACCAACGGGGGGACTGGCTGTCCGTTCTGAGGGAACGACCGTATCCGATCCACGAGCTTCAGGAAGGCCACGGTCACCTCACCGACGCCGTTTACCCGCCGCAGTGATCGTGGTGTCGCCGACAGAACGCCCGGGAGATTCAGGAATCGTTGCATCAGTTGCTCAGCGATCGGGCGAACATCCTTGCGCGGGATCGCATAGGTCAAGAGCATCTCGAGGAAGTCGATCTCGCCAAGGTTCTCGAGTTGGCCGGCGAGGATTGATTCTCGTAGGCGCTGGCGGCGTCCTTGGTGAGCGGAAGACATGATTGGCCAGACTTCTGCAAGAATTCATGGACTTGTGAAATGGCAATTAGCCACAGTTGCTCAGGTTTACTGAGTTTACCTTGAAGCGATGAAGAGACAAACCGGGAGAACGAGGCTTCCGCCGAGCTTTGGGAGAACCTGGCTCAGCGAGATGGGCGCTCTCCCGCGGGTGTCGTTGATCGCAGGTCGCGAGGGGTCACCGCCTGAACCAGTTCAATCCGAGACCGGCGAAGAGCGAGCTGATTGGACCTCGCCGTGGGGCGGGCTGAGTGGCCGCCGGGGCCGTTTCCGGGTCGGCGGCTCCGGAATTGTTCGCGACCGTCCCGGCCGCGGCACCACCGGCCGGTGCGGCGGGACTCGAGGCCTCCTCGACGGACGGCAGGGTGGCATCGGACATGCTCAGGAGCGGTCCGGGATCTTTCTCCCGGCTTTCACTCCGACGCTGGTTCCACGAAGCTCGAGGCGGTGCGGCGGGGGCATCGCCTGGCGGAGCTAGATCGGGAATGCCCGGATCGGGAAGCGTCGGCGTCGAGCGCCGGTTCGGCTGTGAGGCCCGCGGCCGACCTTCGGGCGTGGCACCAGCCCCGGCCGAGTTGGTCTCGGGAGTGTCGAACGGCGATGCCTCTGTTGCCGGTGCAGGCGTGTTGCCCCGCGCCGCGGGGTTCCTTCGTCCCGGTGCCGCGCCCGCGCCGTTATCCGGCTTGTCCATCTCGAAGGGCGAGCGCTCCTCCGGTGGAGGCTTCGGGATCGCCGGCTTGCCGCCTGGGGCTGCCGGACCTGGCATTTCCTCACCTTCGCCCTCGCCCAAGGACGGCTTGGGTCCCTCGATCGGATTCTTCTTCAGCTCTTCTGCGGTATTGGGACCTTGGGGGCTGCGCAAGGCCCAGCCGTCAGGGAACTTTCTCCACTGGGTCGGAAAATATCCGTAGTACTGATTTCGGTAGAGCTTGTAGATGGGTTCCTCGTTCGCGCACGGTGTCCTCTCCCTGCGAATCGGGTGCAGGGGGAACATCCCGCTCTGCTGGGCCTCGGCCAGCCCTGACAGGCTCGTAACAGCCGCCAATACGGCCAGAACCTGTCCTGGTTTCCGACTGATTGATTTCGTCAGCATTCCTTGCCTCGTCCGATCGCGGTGACTTGGTTCGCCTCCTGATCTCCTGGGCGGAGGCAGACCCGGCATCTCACAGACTTCTGGAAAGTTCGATCGGGTTGGGGATTTGGAAGACTACAGTCAATCTAGAGAGGACAGGAAGATTCCGTATTTCACGTAAGTAGCGGTCGGGCAGGTTATGATCCTGGAGCCGTCCTTGCCTTTTATGTCATTCTCACTCGAAGAATTGTCTGAAACGGACAGACGAAGCGACCGATTTCTATGGAAATCGCAGTTGAGTGGGGAATCAGCGGGATTCGTCGATTCCCGGCACCGGTGAACGCGATCGCCGGCCGAGCCGAAGGGTTGTCCTCGGTTGGGACTACCAGCACGTGGGATCACGAAATCGGCAGTTCGGCAATCACCGCGCGCCGGAGATACGGTACGGCGGGTCGATCGATCAAGGAGGATCTCGGATGGGCGGACAGAGAAGCTGGTTATGTGGTGCGGCTTTGATTGGATTCGTGGGGTTGGCGTGGGCGCCCGGCGGCTGGGCTCAGAGTCAGACAGGCACCTCGTCGCTGTCGGGTTTCGGGTTCATGCCGCAGAGCGTCATGGGGGGGGCGACCCAGGGTGGGCTCGGTGTCGTCGCCGTTCCATCCGTCACGGGAGTTGGAACCCAGCAAGGCACAGGAGTTGGCTCGGCGAACGCGATGATGATGGATCCGCTGGGCCTGAATTACGTCTACGGATCGGCAATACCGATGACGCGGGCGCAAGCAGGGCTTTTCATGCTCTCGACGCAGCAGCGGATGCTGGGCCTGGGCAACGGACAGATCAGCGGGGTTCGTCCCGCGGGTCAGGATCCCACCGGTCGTAAGACCGGCAGCTCGCCAGGAACGAACCTGACTGCGGCCCACACAAGGAACGCAAATATTCCCGGTGGCCGGGCCGCTCGTTATTTCAATCGAGGGACCACGACGGCGTCGGGTTCCCAGCCTCATTTCAAGCGGCAGTCGCGTTATTTCCCTCAGGCGGCACAATAACGAGAATCCCCGGGTTTTGGATTTGAGCGAGCGCGGGATTGTGCCGATTGTAGTCGTGTCAAGACCGATCCGGCCTGGACGGGTCGGCCCCTCGGAGAAGAAGGCAAGTGAACGGGGGACAGGATCGCCTGGACGGCGAGCTGAACCGGCCGTGAAGGATCGCGGCGGTTGCTTTTGTCCGAAACTTCGGCGGCCTGTTCGGCCGGTCTCGGAGTGCCGGGAGGGAGTGGTGCATGGATCGCACAGGAAATATCCGCCGGGCCGGCTGGCTGCTGACACTGGCCATGTGCGCCGCAAGCGGGTGCCAGACAGTCAAGACGCCCGAAGAGAAGATCGCCAGCAGCAATATTCCCAGCGAATTCAAGAAGGTATCGATGCCCGATTATGTCGTCGAGCCGCCGGACCTGGTGCTTGTCGAAGTTCTTGAAGCCTTGCCGGGGCGGCCGATCTCAGGCGAGCGGCTGGTGCGGCCCGACGGCAAGATCTCACTAGGCTTTTACGGCGATGTCTACGTCGCTGGCCTGACCATCCCGGAGGTGAAGGAAAAAATCGTTTTGTACTTACGTAAGTACCTGACCGATGAGGTACTGGGCCTGGTCGAGATCGATCCCGAGTCTGGCGGCGCCAAGCTGAATGAAGCTGGCAAGCCGATCATCATCGAACCCAAGGACAGCGACCGCATTTTCGTGGACGTGACGGCATACAACAGTAAGAACTATTACGTTCTCGGCGACGTCGGCTCGCCGGGCCGGCTGCCGGTGACCGGGAACGAGACGGTCCTCGATGCGATTCAGTTCGCAGGCGGCCTGATTCCCACGGCCGCTCCCAATAATATCCGCCTGGTACGGCCGGCGCCGCCGGGAGCCTGCTGCGAGCAAGTGTTACCCATCAATCTGGCCGCGATCATGAGCGGCGGCGATGCGACGACCAACTACCAACTCATGCCCGGAGACCGAATCGTCGTCTATCGCGACCCGATCGTGCGAACGACGATCTTCATCGACCGGCTGGCCGCCCCCTTCCAGACAGTCCTGAACTCGATGCTCCAGTTCTCCTTCACGGCCCGTTCTCTCGAGTTCTTGAGGCTTGGCACCCGGACTACAGGAGCCGCAACCACAACTCCCACCTTGCCTACCCAGCCGGGTGCACGTTGAGACAGCTTGAGCCGTGCGTGTGACGGCTCGATCGAATATCAATCGGGCGTGATGGTCGCCGAGCCGAGCCGCAGCTTCCGAAAGGGAGGCGGCTCGGCTCGGCTCGATGCATGAATCCTGTTTCCAGTTGTCCGACCGCCAGTGTCGTTGATCAGGGTTGACCTTCCCGCCGGGGCCGCTAGATTTTCGTAAAGGAAATTCCGCTACCGGACTTGCCCCGGCCTGTCCTTCTGCCAGAGGGACTCGACAATCCTGGAGACGCTGCCCTTGGCGACGATGACGAGACAGACCGACCCTGCCGTCTCCATTACCTCATCCGCCTCGCGGAGACGGTTTGGCAGGCGCATTCTGAGAATCGGCATCGCGGTCGTCCTGTTGGGTGCGGCCGCGCCGGTCTCTCTGCTGCTGCGGCCACTGGTCAGCAGCAATCTGGGTACAGTTGATCCAGGCCGGGTCATCCGCGCAGCGCAACCGACCTCTCAGCTACCTCAGCTCATCAAGGATCATCACCTGGCATCGATCCTGAACCTGCGGGGCGGATCGTCGCAGGACACGTGGTACGCGACCGAGGTCCGTACCGCACAGGCCAGCGGCGTCGCGCTCTTCGATTTTCCCTTGAATGCAACCAGGCGACCTACCCGGCGCGAGTTGCTGACGCTGATCGACTTTTTCGACCGCTGCCAGTATCCCCTGTTGATCCATTGCAAGGCGGGCGCGGACAGAACCGGGTTGGCCTCGGCGCTCTACCTGATGATGCAACAGAACGAGCCTCCTCGACAGGCGATCCGCGCCTTCACGCTCTATCATGGCCATATTCCCCTCTTCGGCACAGAACGCCTGCACGAGCCTCTGGACGAATATGCGCAGTGGCTCGATTCGCAGGGACTGGCTCACACTCCCGCAAGGTTTCGCGAGTGGGTCAAGAACGACTACCGGTCGGCCGATCCGAGTATTGAGCCGTCTCCGCTCGCCCCCGGGCCGGGGAAACCACTCTAGGCGTCAAGCCGCGCCGAGCGTTCAACGGACCCGAGCGAGCCACCGAAATCAGTGATGTCCTTGCCTCAGGTAAGCTTTGCCCTACCACCGAGGCTCGTCTCGACGCCCTTGAGAAAAACGTAACCTCCATCCATGAACGTATCAGTCAGACGCAGAAAGAAATGGATGAGGAGTTTCAGAAGACAACTGATGCACTGAAGCGTGAAGAGCAGTCGAGGCAAGCAGAGGACGGCGCAATTCGAGAGAAGTTAGAGGCGGGTCGGGGAAAAGGTGTTGGAACCGTTGATGTCACGCCCTCTGCTTGCCAAGGGGCGCGAGGTCGGTTGCGGATCCCTTTTCCGACCTCGCGTGGGGTGCCAACCTGGAACCAGGGCTCGAGCTTGGGCATCACGGTGACTCCCCGCCGCGGCGAGGATCTGATTCTCCAGCCGATCGGGCATGTACATCCCCGCTTGCTTCAACCCTTCCAGCACCGGACGGACGACCGGGATCAAACCCTGCTGTGTGGCCACGACGGGCAGCCTGCCCAAGCCGCTCTCGAGGGCTGGAAACCCGGCCAGTGCGGGCCGGGAGCCAGTCCCCATTTTCCTTTGCCGGATACAACGCAAGCGAAAACCGCTCCAGGCCCGGGGAGAAGTGACGGCCATTGGGAGTGTCGAAAGAACCGTCGAATCAGGAGCCCGCGTGCGGGTATAATCGGTATCCGCGGAGGGAGAAGCTATGCCGATTCACGACTGGACCCGTGTTGATGGGGGCTTGTTCCATGCTTTCCATCAGAGCTGGATCATTAAGCTCTGCGATACTCTGAACGCCGATCGGCTGCCCGCTGACTACTTCGCCCTGCCGGAGCAGTCGATCAGCGGTCCAATCCCTGACGTCCTGACTCTGGAATTGGCACCGGATGGCGGAGAGACGAACCGGACTGCTGCCGGTCTGGCCGTGGCCGCGGTCCCTCCCCGGACCCGGTTGGTCCGGCAGGCCGAGGATCGGATCTACGTGCGAAAGGCGAGTCGGGTCGCCGTGCGTCATCGACACGGGCAAATCATTGCCGTGGTCGAGATCGTCTCGCCCGGCAACAAGGCGAGCAGGAATGAGCTCCGCACCTTCGTCGAGAAGTCCTCGGAATTGATCATGCAGGGCGTTCACCTGCTGGTGATCGACCTGTTCCCGTCCAGCAAGCGCGATCCCCAAGGCATTCACAAGGCCATCTGGGATCAATTTGTCGAAGAGGACCTCGAGCTGCCGGCCGGCAAGCGACTGACTCTCGCCGCATACGATGCGGGGCCGCCCCCGGTGGCCTACGTTGAGTTTGTTGAGGTCGGGGATTTGGCGCCCGACATGCCGATTTTCCTGAAGCCCGGCTTCTACGTCCCGGCGCCGTTGGAGGCCACGTATCAAGCGACCTGGAAACATTTTCCCGCGCCGATGAAGAAGCTGCTGGAGGCGCCGCCCGGAATTCGCGTGAAACCTGATGTCGGGTGACAGGTTCTTTTCGGGTTGGCATCTTGGTCGGGTGGCGGTTCGCGCGCGAGCCCAGGGTAGGGTCGGTCGAGCCGCGATTGCTCGCGACGTGGAAAAGGTGCCTGGAACGAATGGCACTCGGTTAAGCTTAACACACTGGGCTTTAAGGTGTTACGGAGGAAAACACCGGCACATCGACTAATAAGTAATAACATGATTTTTACTTCACTTGACCCTAAACCCCGCGTTTCTGA
>JBAUOX010000380.1:0-1752 GCA_049579985.1 Isosphaeraceae bacterium
AGCACAAGCAGGCCGCGGTCGGGCTCGAGGATCACCGTCGGTCGCAGACCGGCCGGCGTGGGGAGGACCGCGGGAGGCACGGCCAGGACGTAGCCCTGCTCGGGGGCCTTGAGCCGGCGGAACTCGGCGAACTCCGTCCCCGGCCGGCTGGGCTGGCCTGGCTGAGGCCGGACCATTGCGCCGGCCGCCTTCAACTCCCGATTGGCGAACTCGATCAGCCGATCGAGCTTGGTCGCGAAGTCCCGCGCGTCCTTCAGCTCGGCCAAGAGCACAAAATCGGGCGGGTGGAACCAGAAGGACAACACGCTCCCGCCGCCCCCGCCCGCCGGCAGGAGCAGGGCCATCCGCGGGCCGACCTTTGCCAGCAGGTCATTGCGCAGGCTCAGGCCGCTACGCTCCCCGAACTGCTCGGCGAGGTGATCGATCCTGGCCGCGGCGTCGGGATTGTCTTGCCTGACCAGCGCCAGGATCGCATCGGCCGTCCTGACCGGATCGATCGACATGAGCGTGTAGCTATCGGCCTTGGCAGCGACCACTCTCGTTCCGGCCTTGATCGGCGGCTGGTCGAAGAGCGTGAGGATCCCCCGCCACGGCCGCGGGGCGTTCACCCCGAGTGTGAGCACGACGCCCTTGTCCTGGATTCCCCAGCGGGCCTCGACGCGCTCGATCCCGTCGAGTCCGAGCTCGTGCGCACGCGGAGGAAGGGGCGGAAAGGCCGAGAGATCCACGAAAAGCCTGCCGGCCGGCTGCGCGCCGGCTTCGAGCACCTCGAGTTTCGCATAGATCGGATGCTTCAGGGCGCTGGGGGTCTTGCCGTCGAGTGCCTCGACGATCGGGATGTCGGCCTCTCCCGGCGCGATCGAGAGGACAAAATCGTCCTTTTCGTACCACCAGCGGATGTGCGTTCTGGGAGGATCATCGGTGACCCAGACCTTGCGTCCCCCCGCCTCCTCGACCTGCCGTGCGGCCGGCGCGTTCAACGGCGGGATCCGCTTGATGACTCGCTGGAATACCTCACTGGCCGCGGCCCCGCGAATCACGACGACCACGCCCTTCGGCTGCGGAGGTTGGGGGTTCTGCAAGTAGCCGACGGCAAAACCTTGATTCAGGAGGTGCGAGAGCAGGGCAACGAGCTCCTTGCCGGTTAGCGGCGCCCCGTGCGCGGCGCGAAAGCCCTGGTCGGCAACCTGGCTGAGAATGTCCTCGAGCATCGCCCCGAGCGAGGTCTCGTTGAGCATCCTGTAAAGGGCGGTACCCTTCCAGGCCTCGGGGTGGGCGTCGAAGCCGGCGTGCTCGACGAGCGCAGCCAGTCCCTCCGCGGGGATGTACCGGGCCGGCGGCTGGGCCACGTCGGTCTGGGCCCATGCCGGGACAACCAGTACCAGAGCCAGCACACTTCCCACGATCGACCATCGGGCAGGCCTGCGCGCCGCTGCGATTCCGCTCATCAGATTCGTCGCGGCGGAAACCCCTGCCTTCAGGCATGGGGAGGAGCCGCGCCTCCAAGGTGAAAGAAAAGGAAGAATGGGGCCGGCACTGTCTCACGACGTTCCGGCCCCGAGTCTCGTGAGAGACTGGAGCCTGTAAGGGCTCACCGCCCCTTGCGGGGGTAAAGTTCGCCTCGGCAATGTTTGGAAAGGCTTGCAACGGCATGCAGCACCGGCTTAGACCCTCAGACCTTTTAACCGCATCCGGACAGTTGCATGGAACTGGCAACGCATTCCATGGTGTCTTCACCTAACCAACGTAGGC
>JBAUOX010000381.1:0-3510 GCA_049579985.1 Isosphaeraceae bacterium
AGCCAAGGCTTATCGGGTCTCTTCTTGCCCGTCAGATCGGACCAGCGAGCGGCTTCGGATGTTCGACCTGAGAATAGCGTGACCTGCTCAAAGGTCGGGGCATAGCCGGATGTGACGCCGCCGAATCGGGCGTGGAGAGTCCCGGCGTAGCACGACCGACGCTGATCCCCCCATAACTCGCAGCCGTCGCACCCCATCGTTGGGTTCACGGTGGAATCACACCATTGAATCTTGGTCTTGACGCTCATGGCGGTTGAGTCCCCAGGACAGTGTACGTTTTATCAGATGCCAGGGGATCGTTCCACCCTAATCCGTCCTCCCGAGTCCGAACAGAGCAATTATTCGGTCATGTTTTATGGATGCCGACCTTAGATCATCGAACTCGAACCCAGAGGTCCGAGCAGGTGTCACAATCGTCATGGCTGGCCCCGAAGAGACCACTCGCCGGGGGACGAATCACATCACTTGCCATAGCGACCTCAAAGATGGGGGTGCATTGACGCATGCCCCGCATTTATTTCAGATCAAGCGATGGCGCTTGAGAAACCGGGCTTTCTTGCCGCTACCTCCTTTCTAAGAACACCTACCATGCATACATTCATGCAAGCCTTGCTTGCCGACGGGCTACGCTAATCTGCAGAACTTGTTCAAGCTCATCCGCCTTGAGCGCCCGCTCTTCGACCCTGATTGTCTCACCGTCGTCGTGAACAGTCAGACAAAGCGTGAGCTACACTTGACCCAGAGTCCTGCAATGAAACTGACCCCGATAAATGAAGTCAGCGTGGTGGATTCATGACTCGACTCGAAAACTGGAAGAAGTTCGCAGAAAACCCGAAAGGGGCGGCAACGTCCTATCCCCAAGAGGACCAAGATATGAAAGCTGCTTACCTGTTCGTCGAGAAGTGCCCGAACTACGAGCTTGCATTTCAGGCGATTAACCTCTTGAGTGAGGACGAACTACTTGCTCTCGAGACTTATATCTGTGCAGGGACTTGGGGATTGCAGACTTCGGGACGGTTCAATACGAAAAGTAAGATCCAGGCCGCAATGGACGATCTCTTAAATCCGGCTCACCCTGGCGTGATCGTCTATGCCAAGCGAGATTGGACGCCGCTCGTTACAAAGTCAAGCTATGTCGTGCAGCTTGACTCCATCGAGCGAAGCCTTGCGATGAAGATTCATGAGGGGCTTAGACACAATGACTACTACTACGGGCTAGTGGAGGTTGCGCCGGAAGTGCCCATCCATAGGACGCTCTTCAGCGGATACGGGCCGCTGGCGATCGTTGAGCAGGGCAAGGTCTTTATACTCTGCGATGAGCATGACGAGGCAGGGGTGACCATCGGTCAAGAGATGCTAGGCTGCCTGCGTTCGATCTCTATGAGGTTCATGAACGCTAAAGTGGTTGATGTGAATTATAGACATTCAGCCTTCGACAGCAGAACGACATTCCATAGGAACCTGGATCTCCAGAAGTCCGTTCGCCAATTGACAGACCAATGGGAGGTAGTAGCGGAGCGAGTCATCTATAAGTTGAGCGACGTAATCCCCGAGTCTGTCGAAGCCCTTGAAGCAGCCATTGCCAAGCTGGGGTCGTACCTCCTAACCGCTGATGACTGCTCCCATATCGCCGTTTCGTGCCGCCGTTGCCTGGAACGAGCAGCAGACAGGCTGGAGCCTGCCACAAACCGCAATGAAGATGGCAACTACAAGGAACGTCTTCACCGCTACGTCCAAAACCGATTTTCGGCGACGAGGCAGTATCGACAGTACCTCCAAGCAGAGCTAGTAGAACTCTCCACACGAATAGACAAGCTCTACAACATGGGGAACGCCGGTGTCCATGAGGACTGGCATCGTAGCGCCTTCGCAACGGTTGTAATGAGAGTCGTACTCTTGCTCGATGAACTCTTGGCTCCACTGCCCCCGGCGAACCCAATGACGCTACTGCCGTCCGATCTGTTCAGACCAACAAACAGAATCACTCAATGATAATGTGCTGTCTGGGGGTCAGACTTGGTTCTTGGTTCCCGGCTCGATCCGGCGGCCTGGGGGTCACGTCGGTCTGGGGATCAGACTTGGTTCTTGGTTCCCGGCTCGATCCGTGTCATGATCCGCTGGAGTTCATCGGCCAGTCGGGGACGGGCTCGAACTGGCCATCACGTGAAAGATGGCGCCCTCAAGTCGAATGCGAAGTCGTCGGGACATTTCGCCGGTTAAGCTCATTCAAGCGAGGGACAAAAAAAAACCAGGTCTGACACCCCCCTCATGTTGTCACCTCAGTGGGAAGGGGTTGGGGACGGAGGGGAATAGGAGTTTCGACCCGTGGTCACATGCTCTTGAGCACAACCACGATGATCCACAGCGTCTCGTCTCTGAAGTCCCTCAGATCAGTTCCATTCCCTTTCCTGCCTTGCGACCACCGGGCGATCATAGAGTTAGCCTCGGTCACCCGCTGCTTCTCCCACTCGACTCCGAATGGTGACGGGGTGGGGAAAGCCCTCTCACGCAGGCACTCCATGTACCGGTCGTTTGCCTTGCGGATGTTCTCGGAGTGCATCTCTTCTTCGTTCATCAGCTCATCGAGGTCAATGATCATGGGGTTTCCTTTCATGAAGCCAGGATCATGCTTTGGATCAACGCGTCCGCGACATCGGGCGAATGGCCCAGGATCGTCGCCCACTCGTCCTTCGGCATGAGCTTGCACTTCCTGCCGACCAGGCCGTAGGTCAAGGGCCGCAGCTCCTCGACCAGGCGGACATAGTAATCGCCAGAGCAAAAGAAGAACGGCCGCTGTGGCATTGATCGGGGTGGGCAGCCCGGGGCCAGCGGCGCACAGACCGGGTGGGTCGTATCCAGCCGATTGCGCAGCTTCCAGCCGGCCTCGGTACGCAGGTTGACATAGGAGTTTGGGTCTTGCGGCCTGCCCTCCCCGGCGTAGGGGATCGCCGTCGTGATTCCATAACGCGCCAGATGGTTCGGGAAGTTGCGGCCGATGCCGAGCTTGTCGAATGTGATCTTGTCGTGCGGTACGTTCCACCTGGTTACCAGCCGGTGGATTGTCGCGGCTGCTTCCGGCAAGCCCGCGTCGTTGCTCAGCACGACCTCGAGCAAGCCCCAGTCGTCGAGGACCATGATGCAGGTGCTGTCCCGGCCCACTCCCTCGGCCAGATCGCAGGCGATCCGCCTGGTGTGATGGACGGGATGAGTCGGCGGGACTTGTGGCCGTTGCTGCGAGCCGTGGTGATGCAGCCACGTGGGATCGATCAGTTGTTCGGCGGCCACATCGGGGATGCGGGCGTCGATGTGCGACCTTACCCAGAGGGATCCCTTGCCGTACTTGCGGTACATCGATTCGAGCCAGGTTCGATCGGCCAGCCCGAATTCGCTCTTCTCCTCGTGTGCGTGCGGGGATTCCGTGCTCGGAATCCGGATGGCGTTGACGGCCAGCCGAGGGGGTATATTGTCTGCCCGGTCACGGTCGGCCTGGCGGATCAGCTCGACGAACTT
>JBAUOX010000382.1:0-4764 GCA_049579985.1 Isosphaeraceae bacterium
TATGGGGCGGTTCGCTCCAGAATCCGTCCGCATCAGACCCTTCCCAGGATCGATCCGATACGGCCGAGCCGAGTTTACCTGAACCGGTGCCGTGGGCTGATCCGCGTCATGACATGACACCGACACCAGGGCAAAGAGTCCGGCCATCGCCGTCAAAGTCATGGCCGGCCCCGGGCCTCGTCCGTTCACCTGATATCCACCACTGGTCATGGTGAAGTGCTCCGGTCATCGTGCCACCCTGAGCAAACTGTCAACTTGCCGTCCCCGCTTATCGAGCCGCTTCGATCCGGACCGGCCCAGTCCCCGCGGCCGTTCCGGAGGCGAAATCCTCCCGTCTCCCGGACCGCTTCCTGGGTGGAGCGAAAGCCGCCTGACCGTTATACTTGGAAGACAGGAGGTACCGAAACCCCTTCTTCCCATACATTGGCCTCGAGGACTCGCCATGACGGTCCGCGATTGACTTGACTCTGAACCCAAGTTCCCACAACCTCTCCGCCAATCTTTGGCGGGCCCTTGGTTTAGCTTCGGAAGGACTGGTTGCGATGAAAAAGCGCGGCATCCTGAATCCGGCAATCTGCTCACTTCTGGCCGAACTGGGACAAACCGACGAGCTGCTGATCGTCGATGCCGCTTATCCCTTGCCGACCGACGGGCACGTCATCGACCTCACCTTGACCCAGGGCATCCCCAGGCTTCTCGACGTGGTCCGTGCCGTGGCCGAAGAGCTTGTGATCGAGTCGATCGCCGTCCCGGTGGAGATGAAGGAGTACAGCCCGCGCCTGTACCAGGAGCTCGTCAAGATCCTGGGCGACATCGACGTCGATGAGGTTCCGTTCCACGAGTTCAAGGAGCAGTCGCTGGACGTCAAGGGCATCATCCGCACCGCCGAGTTCAGCTCCTATGCCAACGTTCGGATCGTGGCCGGGAGCGCCTTCTGACGGGTAATTCGGAAGCGCAAAGGCTGCTGGCCGGAGTCGCTGAATGTCGGCGGACGGGCGTGAGCCGGATCGTTTGCAGACCGTGCCGGGAAGAAAAAAAGGCTCGTGGCGGGCAGCCTAAGCCGGATTCTGTCGCGGTCTGCCCGGGCGGGTTTGCCGCCTGGCCTGGCCTCGGATGATCATTTCTCTGGGCCACCGGTTTCCCGGTGCCTCGAGCGACCTACCCGGAAGTCGATAACGGGTCGGGCCGACCCGTACGCGGCGGTCAGGGCAGGGGGTGAGCGCCGGTTACCCGGCCGCACTCGATCCCACCTTGCCGTGCCGCGTTGCTCCCCTATTTGGTCTTGCTCCCGGTGGGGTTTGCCGAGCCAGATCGGTCACCCGACCTGCTGGTGAGCTCTTACCTCACCGTTTCACCCTTACCTCGAACCCGTCGCGGATCGCGGCGTATTCAAGGCGGTCTATTCTCTGTTGCACTGTCCCTATCGGAGCCACATAAAGTGAACTCTGACGGTGGGCGTTACCCACCACCGCACCCTTTGGAGTCCGGACTTTCCTCCGCGGCACGTCCCCGGCTGGCCGGCGTTACCGATTGATTGCTCTCTCGATTTCACCCAACCACTACGGGCGCCGCGGCGATCATCGCGCCCGCCACGAACTCTAACTTCATCATACGGGGCATCCCGCCGGTCAACAAGCGACGTTGTCGGCCCGCCAGGATCGTCCCTGATCGACTTGAACCCGCCCACCCCGTTCCGGGGGCCCGCCGCCGGGTTTCAACCCGCGCGGTTAGGCAGGTTTCTCCCGTAGGGCTTCAGCCCGTCCAGCCGCCGAAGCGGCGTAAGTCAACGAGTGTCGATAATTGTGAACGTCCGTAGCAAGGGAGCCGGTCTCCGGTACAATCCCGGTAGCTCTTTGACAACTCGCTGTTCGTGGTTGGGAGGGGAAGGCCCTCCCGTAAAACAGCAACCAAGATCGAAGATCAAACTGCCGTCCCCACCCTTCGGGCGTGGGCCCATCCCGTCGTGAGACGCGTGATCGGTGGTGCGGACTTCTCACAAACCTTGCGGCGGACTGACCCCAGAGGGGTTCCCCCTGTCCGTGGTCTGCGGGGTTATCAGAGGAGTAGCCGTGGGAAAAGTATCGTATCCCTCACGACATGAGGGTTATGCGTAGATGCCGGGACACCGGCCAGGAACGGATGCCTGTAGCTCGGGGGTTATCCCGAGTAGCTGCGGGGCTTCAGCCCCGGCAGAGTGTCACGATAGAGGGCGTACACCACACGAGGCTTCGAAGTTCCGTATGCAGCCGGCTCGGACTCGCGGCCGAGCGCCTTTTGACCACAGCTTGACACTCCGTACAGGTCTCAATGGGACGAGGGTGACGTTTCCTGGTCCGCCTCGTTCTTGGTAGCGGCGGGCCCTGCCGTTTTCTGGGCGGCTTTCTCGAATCGCTCGTGCTGCCTGGCGCAATACTCTTGCCAGTTCTTGATCTTGGCAAGTTCCTTTTGAGTCCTGTTGTACTTGTGCAGCTCACCGCCCTGGAGTAGCGATCCTGATTGCCTTTCGAGAGTCACAACATCAAGCTTTGCCTTTTCTTCCGCTTCCTTATAGTTGATGGCCATCTGCTGGTAGTACAGATGAACATCTTGGATCATCGCGGCACAGCCTGAGATCCACAAAGGCAGAACCAAGAGCAAGAGCAGGCGTGGCCGCACGCACGTGAACACGACCATGAGTCTTCGGGGCAGCACGACCACCTCCTTGTCGTTGGTCCGGTCCTCCAGGGAGAGCGTCGTGATCCGGAAAAGGGCCAGCCGGTTCCCGCAACGCGATTTGGGCGAGCCGCATCTTAAGAGGAGCAGGCAAACCAGGCAATCTCAGTCTTCCTTTGACGGCTACCTCGTCTGCATGCCTTCCGTCTTTACGGAAACGGCTCTGGTTTGGGATCATGGCACCGGACTTGCTGAACTCATGAATCCCGAGCAAGCACGCGCAATCTTCCATCGGGAAAGGACTGGAAGAACGGCCATGGCTGACCTGATCCGCTCTATTCCGAGCCCTTGTCCAAGTTTTGAAGACCGACCTGATCGTGGCGAGGGAGACGAAAAGAATGGTGCTGACGCGGAGCAGCAGCGCGAGTGGATTGTCACCAACGGTCTGGGCGGGTACGCTTCGGGCACGGTCTGCGGCGTACCGACGCGGCGCTATCACGGTCTCTTGATCGCCGCTCTGCGGACGCCGCTCAGCCGGACCATGATGCTCAACCAGCTTCACGAGCAGGTTGTTGGTGTCGACGGCGAGCCGGTTGTCCTGGTGCCTGGAGCCCTTGCCGGCCGACCCCAGCACGAGTCGAAGGGCCGGGTTGTCGAGTTTCGGCTCGAGATGGGCTTGCCGGTCTGGCGGATCGAGGCCGCGGGTATCACCCTGGAGAAGCGGCTGCTGATTCCCCACCTCCAGAATACGGTTCATGTTTCCTACCGGCTGGTCGAGGGCAAGGACGTCTCGGCGGTCGGGCTCCATTTGCGGCCACTGGTGCATTTCCGCTCACATGATGGGCCTCTCGATTGCTCTCATCCGGGTCCCTACCGGCTCACGGCCTGGGACAATCGCTACGAGATCTCGGCGGGCCAGGGCATACCGCCCTTGCGGATGACCCTGGATGGAAACAGTGCGGCCTTCACGCTCGACGCCGCGCGGTCGGCCGAGATTCTCTTTTCGCTGGAAGCCCAGCGGGGCTACGAGTCAACCGGCGACCAGTGGAGCCCGGGATTCTTCCACGTCGAGTTGACCGCGGCCAGGCCAGTCACGCTCATCGCGTCGGTTGAGCCGTGGGAAACGCTCCTGGCGATGAGCTTTGACGAGGTCATGCGGGCCGAGCGCGGGCGCCGGTCGCGGCTGATCAAGGCCTCGCACCTTGCCGCTTCGGGCGTTGCGATCGACAGCCCCGTTGCCGCCATGTACCGCGGGGTTTTTGCCAACGACAGCAGCAAGCCCCGAACGACCGGCGCGGCCGGGCCGGCATCCAGCGACGGCAGAGCGTTTCACGACGAGCTCGTCCTGGCCGCCGATCAATTCCTGATTGTACCCGCGGGTCGAGTCGAGGATGCCGCCCGCGCGCATGCCGCCGGCGAGGAGGTCCGCACCGTGATCGCCGGCTATCACTGGTTCACCGACTGGGGCCGCGACACCATGATCAGCCTCGAGGGCCTGACCCTGGCCACCGGCCGGGCCGCCGAGGCCGGGTACATTCTCCGCACCTTCGCCCACTACATCCGCGATGGGCTCATTCCCAACATGTTCCCGGAAGGCCGGGCCGACGGCCTTTACCATACCGCGGACGCGTCGCTCTGGTTTTTCCACGCGGTCGATCGTTACCTGGAGTGGACCCACGACCGGGAGAGCCTGTTAGCAGTCTTGCCGGGGTTGCTCGAGATCGCCGAGCGTCACATCACGGGCACCCGGTTTGGCATCGGCGTCGACCCCAGCGACGGACTGCTTCGCCAAGGCGCCCAGGGATACCAGCTCACCTGGATGGACGCCAAGGTGGGCGACTGGGTGGTCACCCCGCGACGGGGCAAGGCCGTGGAGATCAACGCCCTATGGTACAACGCGTTGCGGCTCCTGGAGGGCTGGCTGCGCGAGTGTCGCGGTCAGGATGACGCGGACGCCGACCGCTACGGCCGCGCAGCGGAGATGGCACGGGCATCGTTCAACGACCGGTTCTGGTACGACTCCGGAGGCTACCTTTACGACGTGGTGGACGGTGAACGCGGCGACGACTCTGCTTGCAGGCCCAACCAACTGCTGGCTTTCTCGCTGAAGCA
>JBAUOX010000383.1:0-5415 GCA_049579985.1 Isosphaeraceae bacterium
GCAATATGATCAAGGCCATGGTCCAAGGGCCGACACCGGTTGGAGAGACCGGCGAGTCCCCAATGAGGGGGAGCACGATACCATGAAAACGGCGAGAGATCCCGGCAGTCACAGTGCATCTCCTGGGCGTTTGTTGCCCTTGGTATCGGCGCTTGCACTTTTTTCGACGGTCGGTGGTTGTGCCGGGTGGAGTTCCTTGGGCGAGAATCGAACCGGCCTATCGGGAGTGTTCTGGAACCGTCCCGACAAAACGACAAAGGCGCCGGCCTATGACCTTTACGCCCACGCAGGGGCTGCGGCTCGTCCCCAGACGGCAGAAGACGTCCAGCTTGCCGGCAAAGATGCAAAGGACCGTCGCAAGAGCGCGACAACTGAGGAACCGGCACCCGACCTGGCAGCCCAGGAAGACGCGACTCGATCGCCGGACGCCGCAGCTCGAAGAAAGCGTGTAAAGACCTGCGACACCAGCATCCGGGTCACCCTCGGGCGGCCGGAAAGTTTGCCTACGTTGAGGGATTCCGCGGAAGCTGGAGGGCCGATGCTGGCCTCGGCGGCTACCACCAACTGGAAACGGGGCAACTCCGCCGAGGAGTCAGAGACCGCACCGCGGCCTGGAAGGTCGCGAACCAGGGACAGCGCGGGACAGAACGCAGCGGATGACATGGCCGGGCAGCGGCGAACGCCTACCCGGGACGAAAAACTGCAGAAAGTCCTGGCCGCCGCCAGGGACCGGCTCGATGCCCTGTCGACGTACCAGGTCAATATCACACGGGTCGAGCGTGTCGGCGGACTGATGCAGGCCGAGGAGGAAGTGGTTCTGAACATCCGCCGAAAACCCAAGGCCGTGCGGCTGGAATGGGCCAAGGGACCGAACAAGGGCCGGGAAGTCATCTACTCCGCGGCGCTCAACGACCGGATGATGTACGTCAACTCGGGCAACTCTGCGCTGCCGATTCCCCGGATGTCGATCCCGGTGGACAGCCCTCTTGCGCTGCGGAACAGCCGACACCCGATTACCGAAGCCGGCTTTGACACGATTCTTGACAACCTGTTCAAGTTCCTCGAGCCGAAGACGGCAGCCGTCGCCAGCGACGGGAAACTCACCTACAAAGGCATCGATCGGCCCGGCGGGCTGGACCAGCCCTGCCATCTGGTGGAGCGAGTTACACCCAAGGGAGAGACCTGGCAAGTCTACCTGGATACCCGAACTCTCATGCCCGCCATGGTCTCGGCCGTTCAGACCTCCAGCGGCGAGTTGATCGAACGGTACATTTACCGCAACCTGAGACCGAATCCCGTCGAGCTCGCCTCCCTCGACGCCTTCGATCCCGACAAGCGCTGGGGTGAGTCGAAGGGCTGGCTGTCACGCATCGCCCACGGAGGGGGCACGCCGACGGACGCCAATTCCCGACAATCGACGACGCGCTGACTGCCAAAGTGACGCACAAACGGGCAGTCGTCCGGAGTTCACAGAACTGGCCGATTTCTCGATGTTGAACATTAACTACAGGTCTTGCAAAGAGTTGCTCCGATCGATAGAGATGGAAAGGCAGCCGTTCGCAGATTCGGCTCGAGGGTTGCATACAAAACCCTATCGCATTAGCCTAGTAAGAGATGCGTGATTCAAGCGGTCGGGATAGTCGCGGCAAGATCGCCTCGGACAAGAGGAATGACACTCAAATCGCCGACGCGATCGATCAGGTGTGAGTTCGGTTCCCATGCTTGCGGTCCAGCCCTATTCGATACTCATCACTGATGACGACCCGGATGCCCGTGAGACGCTGCGCGATGTCTTCGAGCCGGAGGGCTTTCGTACTTTCCTCGCCGAGAGTGGCGAGGAGGCCATCGACATCGTCAAGGATCACGAGGTCCATCTTGCGCTCATGGACATGCACCTTCCCCGTCTTTCCGGGCTGGAGACCATCGCCATCGTGCGCCAGATCAAGGGCTTGATTCCCACCATCCTGATCTCGGCCGACCGCGATGACAACTTGCTCCGTCGCGCCCTTTCCGAGCACGCGTTCTGTGTACTCGCCAAACCGGTCAGCAAACACGTGGTCATCTACGTCGTAACCAAGGCGCTTCAAAAGTACTACAATTGAATGCGCGAGTCCGCCGGCGTCAACTCCGCCTCCTGAGCTTTGGGTTTGCCCTTTTTTTGCCTGCGGCCCTGGCCTTGCAGCGGCCCGCCTGGCCGCATGATATACCAAACCAGCGCGTGGATCGCTCAACCCAGGCCACCGTTCGCCCAGGCAAGATCGAGATCGATTACGAGGTCAGCCTCACCGAGCTGACGCTCACGCAAGACCTTCGCGCCTTGATCGGATCATTGCCCGGCGGCGAGCGATCCGAATGGCTGGCTCGTTACGGTCAGGTGACGGGCCCGCTCAACGCCAAAGGCTTTCTTGTAAGTTGCGACGGTCAGCCCGTCGCTCTTTCGGTGCGGGGCTTCGATCTGGTTGTGGAGGAGCATCCCCGTTACACATTCCACCTTGTGGGCGCATTGCCCGGGCGCGGCCGGCTGTCGATCCATGACACGAATTATGCCTCCAGCGAAGGGACCAGCCGGCTGGCCGTGCGCGCCCGCGACGGCGTGCGGATTGACGGCGATACTCTTCCGGAGGATGTCGATCAGATTCCCATCCGGCCGGTCTGGCAGCTCGGCGACTACGAGGAGCGCAGGACCCGGCAGACGGAGATCGCCTTCCGGACGACCGGCCTCAGCGCATCCAGCGCGGTCGCAGGCGGGACGCACGTGCCATCTCGAGAGGTCGCGACCAGCGACGAGGCGCCGACTTCCGTAAGTCGGGGCGGCCAGACGGTTCCGACCGAGCCCGGCCGGACCACTCAGCTCTCACGCCTTTTGGACCGCCGGTCCGGCGTTTCATGGATCGGCCTGGTTCTGATCGCCGCGGGTCTGGGGGCCATTCATTCCATCCAGCCAGGACATGGCAAGACCCTTGTGTCGGCCATCGCCCTGCAACCCGAGGCTCGCTGGTACCAGCCGGCACTCCTGGGACTGGTCACCACGTTGGCTCACACCGGCAGCGTGCTTGGGATCGCCGCGCTCCTCTGGTGGACCGGAGCGTCGCAGGTGGCCGCGCTGCACCAGGGATTGATGCAAGCGGCCGGTTTTGCCATAGCCGCGGGAGGATTCTGGAGGATCGGTCGATATCTGGGAGGGTGGGAAGAACACGAGGGCGAAGGCCAGACGCCGCCGGTCGCCATGTCGTCTGCCAGCCTTGTGAGCCTGGGCCTGGCCGGCGGCCTGGTTCCTTGCTGGGATGCGGTCGGTTTGGTCGTGCTCTCCGCGGCTCTCGGTCGACTGGCGGTCGGGGTCTTGCTCGTGATCGCCTTCGGAGCCGGCATGGCCGCCGTCCTGGCCGGTGTGGGTTTGCTGGCAGCCCGCCTCAAGTCGGCAATGCTTTCGTCTGTTACCAGGTCGTGGGAGTCGCAGCTTGGTCTGCTCAGCGGTCTGATCCTGGCGGGGCTCGGTTTGGTGCTCTTCATGGGTTGAGCACGGGGTGGCGGTCCTGCACGGAGGGCCCAGGGCCGTTTCATTATCGGAGCGGGATTGGCAGTGTTTCTTGAAACCTCTCTGGCTGGAGTTGAGTGTATCGGGCCGACACTGCCTGGCCCGGAGCTCCTCGACTTGCAGCGCTGCTTCCCTGCGCGACGTGGCCTCGGCGTCGCCTGGGCAGGTGTCGAGGACCATATTCCATAGCGGCCTGGCCTCGGCCCGGTCGCCACGTTCTTCGGCCAGGCCGGCGAGGTTACGCAGGGTGAGGTGGCCATAGATGCCCTGATCGACGCTACAAAACTGGTCGGTGATAATCAACTCTATCGTCGAACTGGAAGGGGGCACCATCCTGGAACTTATGCGATAATCGATCCACAGGCTGGGGCCGTCAAAGCAAGACGGTGAAGCCTTCCTGGGTGAAATGGTTGTCGTGGGTCAGGATGCCGGTGATTCCCTCCTGCCGCATCGCCTCCATCGAAATGCAGTCGGTGAGGCTGTATTCCTTGTCGAGGCGGGCCTTGTAAAGGCCGAAACCGTCAAGGAAAGATTGATGGGTTTGTGGCCGCACCATCACCAGAGGATCGGCCAGGGCGTCCTCCACGGTCTTAGCGGCGTTGTTCCGCAGAATCGGGCCGTGGCCGCTGTAATAGGTCAGAAACTCGTCGAGCACTTCCTCGGTGGTAACAAGCGTTGCTTGCCCGAGCGAACGCATCACGGCGACGACTTTCGCGTGCCATTGATCTTTGTGATTGGCGATGGCTATCCAGTAGACCGCGTCGGCGAATAGCCGCTTCATGGCGTCGGTTGCCGCTTCGGCGTGCCGTAGATGTAATGGTCGTGCTGCTCGGCACCGTCGACCGGCAGCTTATCCCATTCCGCGTCGGGAATGGCGGCTGACCGCTCCAGGATTCGCTCCCAGATGGGCTTGCGTGCCGGAGCGGGTTCGGCCTGGGAAGCTGCGGGCGGAGTCGCCTGGGCCTGCTCTTGCCTAAGCCGTTGAAGAAGCAGCGACGCGGCCTCGGCCATCGCGTCGTCGAGCGAGGCATAGCGGCCGCTGTGGACGGCGGCGAGGATGGAGCTTTCCAGGTTTTCGGGTAAATGTATCGTCATAAGCCTGCTAACCTTTGGTTATTAGCCTACCACAGCGGCCAGGGCTTGCCAAGCGGGATCAGTGCGTGCATGCTGCGTGTTATTCCATAGACTAGGGGATGGTGTCAGACTTTGTTCTTGGTTCTTACGTGCTGTCTTCGAAACCAAAAACAAAGTCTGACCCCGGACGAACGTGCTGCGTTTTCAGACAGAGGTGGTAGGTCAAGGCAAGTCCCGGTTCGGCGGGATCTGGTGCAAGCTGTTCGCGCCCATCTTGAGGCCGCGGGCATCAAGGTGGAAGATGGAAGTCGGCAGCTGTTTCGCTCGAGGGTTTGCTGGATGATGCAACCGGTGGTCAAGGTCTGGGTACGGAGCGGATCTGCGAGTTGGTCAAGCGTCGGCCTAAGATTACCAGGCTGCTGGAGCCTCTGTTGCCACGTTCGTTCCTATTGACGGAAGTGAGGAACCTGCCTATTCAGGGTGTGCCAGTAGATGACGTGAAGTACAGCACCCGGCACCAAAGGCATTGAATGACCGCGCTGTGTGACGGACGGCAGAACAGGGAGACAAGAAACCTCGTGGAGAGGTTTTCAATTAAAATAGCCTCATTTCCATATCCTCAATGCATTAATTTATTCCAGTGGTTGGATGAGAAGGAGAAAAATGACTGATCGTTGGGATGAAACCTGGCACAGGCTCAGAGAATGGACGAACGGGCAAGCTCAATCGGAGCGGCTGGCAGCACAAATCCTAAGTCACGAAAACTTCAAAGAGATTGATCCTAGTCATCCTTTGGGAGGAAAAGA
>JBAUOX010000384.1:0-3400 GCA_049579985.1 Isosphaeraceae bacterium
ACCGTGCGCCGCGCGCTGGGCGAGGCCACAGCGTACCTGCGCACCAGCCGGCCGACCGCCGTGAACCTGTTCTGGGCACTCGACCGGATGGATGCCACCGCGGCCGGGGCCGGGGTCAGCTCCGGCAACGGATCCGCGCTGCTCGACCGGCTGCTGACCGAGGCCCACGCCATCGCCGACGAGGACCGGGCCATGTGCCGGGCGATCGGCCGCCGTGGCGCGGAGCTTGTTGTACCAGGAGAAGGAATTCTGACCCACTGCAACGCCGGAGGCCTGGCCACCTCGGATTACGGTACGGCCCTGGCAGTGATCTTCTCGGCGCACGAGCAGGGCAAGCACGTCCGGGTCTACGCCGACGAGACGCGGCCATTGCTGCAAGGGGCGCGATTGACCGCCTGGGAACTCCAGCGCCGCGGGGTGCCCGTGACCTTGATCTGCGACAACATGGCCGCGCAGGTCATGAAGGAAGGCAAGGTCCAGAAGGTGGTCGTGGGGGCGGACCGGATCGCGGCCAACGGCGACACCGCCAACAAGATCGGCACCTACGGCGTCGCCGTCCTGGCCCGGGCACACGGCATCCCCTTCTACGTGGCGGCGCCCTCGAGCACATTCGACCTGGCAATCCCCGACGGCGCGGCCATCCCGATCGAGCAGCGCGAGTCGCGCGAGGTGACCCACGGCTTCGGCCGCCAGACGGCCCCCTCCGGCGTCGACGTGTACAACCCCGCCTTCGATGTCACCCCGGCCGAGCTCATCGCCGGCATCATCACCGAGAAGGGCGTGATCCGGCCGGTGAACCAGGAAACGATCCGTGAAGTGATCGGAAATTGAGTCTCTCTCGATTTTGACGAGGCTTGTCATGCTGGCTCACAGTGTTTTCTTCTCCCTGCACGATAACTCCCCAGCCGCGATCAAGAAGCTGGTAAACGCCTGCAAGAAATACCTGCCCGACCATCCGGGCGTGCTCTACTTCGCCGTCGGCACGCTCAACCCCGACCTGGACCGCCCCGTCAACGACCGCGACTTCGACGTGGCCCTGCACCTCGTCTTCGACTCCAAAGCCGCTCATGACGCCTACCAGGTTGCTCCTTTGCACCAGCAGTTCATCCACGAGAACAAGCCCAACTGGCACCTGGTGCGGGTCTTCGACGCGGATGTGGAATCAAAATGACGGAGGATTCACCGGGTCTTGATCACGAGGTGACATGGAACATGCCTTATTCATTTCCGCCCGACGTGAACGAACTTGTTTGCGCGTATATGTCATCCGGGAAGTACGCATCCGAGGACGAGTTACTCCGCGCAGCGCTCCAGGCATTGCGGCTTCAGGCCGAGCTGCCGGGCCGACCGACGGCGACTCGGCCGCTGCCCACAAGCATCGTCCCCGGCTGAAAAGCGCACTTGCTGAGATCCGCAATCGCCTCACGAAACACCCGCCTCTCCAGTCACGACCGACGGCCTGGACATCAGCTCTTGCTCTGGAGCGCGATGACCCCGTCCCATCCCGTGGGCGGCTTGTGGTTGTGCTGGATGATGTAGCCGAGGATGAAATCCTTGCCCAGGTCTTGGGGAGGGACGAGGTGGAGTCGCTCGTAGGCGATCGACCAATCGCCACGCAGGAAGGCGTCGAGCGCCGCCTCGTAGTGGGCCAGGTGCTCGTCGCCGAGGACCGGGTCCTGCGCGGCAGGAGGGAGCAGCTCGCTGACGGTCAGGGCGGTCTCCAGACCGTAGGGCCTGACCATCGCGAGGCGGCGGCACCGGGCGACGTCGACGGGGATCGTGGCGCGGACCACCCGCGTAGTGGCCTCATCGAGCAGGATCGGGACGTGCAGGATCTTGGTCAGGCCCTCGAGCCGCGAGGCGAGGTTGACCACTGGCCCGAACACGGTGATCTTGGACTGGTCGGGCGGCCCGATCTGCCCCGCGACGGCCCGGCCGCTGGCGATCCCGATGCCCGCCTGGAACCCGGCGAGCGAGTGGTCCGGGCAGTGCGCGTAGGCCGCGAACGTGTTGCGGATCCCCAGCGCCGCCAGACAGGTTTGTTTCACCATGTCGGGCTGCGCGAACGGCCAGCCCCAGAACCCCATGGCCGAGTCGCCCTGGAAGTCGGCGACGATGCCGTGGTGGTCGAAAATGAATTGAGTCATGACCCCCAAGGCCTGGCTGATACGCTTGAGGACCACGAACAGGTCGGCGGCGGACGTCTCGACCTTTTGCGAGAAGCCTCGGAGGTCACAGAACAGTGCCGTGACTTCAGTCTCCTTCGGCTTCAGCGCGGTCTCCGGGTCCGCTCCGCCGATCACCCGAAGCACTTTGGGCGAGAAGAAGTGGCTCAGGAAGCTCTGTCGGTGCTGGAGCACTTGGAGCTGGCGGAGCGAACTGAGAATCGAGGCGACCAGCTCGGCGAACTTCAATTCTTCGCCGAGGTCGTTCTCGTTCCACGTCGCGAGGAGGCCATCGGTCCGTTGAACTGAGAGCCTCCCGGCGGCGTAGATGCCCCAGCCCCTGCAGGCTTCGCCGGGGACCGGGGTGCAGAAAGCCCAGTCGAAGTTGCCCCCCAGGGTAAACTCCTGTTCGCCCTCGGCGAGGTCGGCGGCCCAGACGTGGACGACGCTGTCGCGGAGGCGGAGGACGGCCTCGCGGACCAGCCGCTGGCTCGGCCGGAACTCGCCTGCCCCGGGGAGTCGGCACTCAGCGTCGAGCACCCGCACGGCTGCGGTCGCGTGCACGTCGACGTCCGCCGCCACCAGTGCGATCGCATCGGCCCGGCGGATCCCGGCGAGGAGCAGGCTGACGAGGTGGGCAAACAACTCGTTGTCATCGGTCGCGCTAGCGATCACGTCGGTGAGGCCCCGCAGCACCTCGATCCGGTGCGGGGCGTCGCGGTACGGGATCCGCTGGAGCTCCGGCGAGCTGACGGCCCACGACTGGAACAAGGGCCGGGAATCGGGCGAATCGGCGGTGCCCTCGGCTTCCAGAGTGAAGCGGGTTCGGCCGATGACGAACGACTCGCCTGGTCCGAGAGCGAACGTCTTGGCCTCGTCGCCGCGGTGGAAGATCGGGTTGCGCGCTGCCGGGAGCTGGCGGACGTGCAGGCGGCCGTTCCGCCAGGTGAGCTCGGCGTGCTGCCGCGACAGCGCGCGTTCCCAGGGGACGTCCCAGCCCTGCGACTCCCGGCCCAGGACGAACGGGTCTCCTTCGGGAAGTGTTCGCTTCCAGCGCTGGTCGGGCTCCTGCCCCTCTGCGACGAGTTCGGCCATGCTTCGGCCTCCTGGGGCGGGGCGGCGCGGACGCCGTACCGCCGTATCGGAATCGGGCATCCCGGGCCTGAGTGGCCGGAGGCGCGGGGCGGCCCAGCAAGACGCCGCGCCAGTCAGCCGCCACCGGGTGGGTCCCGCTC
>JBAUOX010000385.1:0-6307 GCA_049579985.1 Isosphaeraceae bacterium
GGTCAGGCCCCGGTTATGTCAGCGCCTGCACCGGCCGCACCAGCCCCGGCCCCGGCCATGGATGAGGCGCCTCCCGCTCCTCCCGCTCCAACTCCTCCGCCTCCGCCTCCCAACCCGACGGGCATCCCCACCGGGAAGAAGGTCTGACTCTGAACGCGGGACAGATCGACCTCCTCATCCCCGGCCCTTGCAGGGTCGGGGATTCTTTTTCCCTTCTCTAAAGCATTTCGCTTCCCCTCGTGTGCATCTTCGCGGCGTCAAGCCACACAATTACCAAATTCCGCCGTAAAGCCCCCGGGCGGCTTCGCGGGGGCAGGGCCGGTTTCCGGTTTTCGCGACGGGCCCCGTGGTAATATTGGCCCATAGCCAGACCATTGCGGATCAAGGCGAAAAGAAGGACAGGCATTGCGAGGTTCATTCGTCGCGGCAGACGTCTTCCACGGCTTCATCGCCGTGGCCCCTTTGAAGATTCACTCCGGGCCCTTGCAACCAAGACCCGAATAGGGCGGCATGTTGGAGCCTGGTGGCGCAGGCCACGGGCCAGTGATGAATCCCGAATCAGCCGGCGCTTGAAATTCCTCATCCTTTTTGCTGTCGGATCCCTTCTTTTCATCCGCCCCGAGCTGCAATCCGATAGCCGCGGCGACCACACCGATGCGTGTCACATCATACCTCCTGGCCAACGAGACCTCGGTCGGGGGCCACGCGAACGGACGAGTATCAAGCAGACAGACGACCTTGAACCACGACTCCTTTTCATGGAGTAGCAGAAGAGCTCACGTGGAGAAACGAAAAGGAATGGTATTGCGTGGTTGAGGCGGCAAGACAAGGCTTTGAGTTACGAAAATGGGTGGCGACAGAATGAGGGCTGCTGGTTGGGGTCGAGGGTTTGGCGGTGTGATACGGATGGGTCTCTGGCACGCAGGCTGGCCGGGGGGCGTTGAGATCAACAGGTTCTGGACTTTGATTGGCCTGGACAGGAGGGTCAACGGGCCCGGCCGCAGGTTCGCGGAGGCCGGGATTCCGCGAGTGAGGGCCTGGAATTGACCGTTTCACCGGCTGCGCCGACGGCCCCGCCCAAGGTCTCGGAATTCTTGCTTGGTGTTCCGCTGAGCGGGGTGCTGATCACCTTGTGCGTGGTGATGCTCGCGGGGTGGCTGCCGCATTATCTGACCTGGCCGTGGTGGATTGATCTCGACGCCCTTGCGGCGGTCGCACAGGGATGGGACGCCGGGATCCGGCCGTATCGCGACGTGGCCATTTTCAATTTTCCGGGGCAGATCGAGCTGTTCTGGCTGCTGGGGACGAGCCTCGGCTGGGGGCGGACCGCACCCATCTACGCCGTGGACGGGGCGCTTCTGGTGGTGCTTGGCCTGGTGATGTCGGCCTGGTCACGCCGCGGTTTCGGTCGCAGCGCGCCGGGGCTGGTCGGCTTCGTCGCATTTCTCCATTACTACTTGAGCCTTGATTATGCACTGGCGGCCCAGCGGGACTGGCACGGGCCGCTGCTGGTCGTGCTGGGGATGATGCTCGTGCAGGCTTGGCCGGGCCTGGCCGGATCGTTGTGCTCGGGCCTGCTGTTTGGTCTGGCGTTCGTGATCCGGCCGCACGTGCTGCTGTTCACGCCGGCAGTGGCACTGGTGGTGGCGATGTCGGCGTCCGCGGACCCGGCGTCCGGCGAGGCCGCTGGTCGGCGCCAGGCCCGGAGTCGCGCTCTGCTGGCGTGGGCTGTAGCTGCGGGTATGGGAGTGGCCGCGGGCTTCGCTCCGCTGGCCGCACAAGGACTGCTTGGCGATTTTGTGCGGGGGGTGCGGCAGGCGAGTCACGGCCGCTACGGCGAATATCCGGTCGGCCTGGTAAGGAAGGTGATCGTCCAGCTCGGCGAGCCGCGGTTCGCGATGGGATCCGCCCTCGCGGTCGCGGTTGCCCTTGTGGCCCCGTCCGGGATTCGCCGCCTGGCGCTGCCCTGGGTACTGATGTTGTTGCCGGTCCTGGTGTATCGGCCGCTTCATCCCTTTCCGCACGCGTATCTCGCGCACCCGCTATGGCTGATCTGGTCGATCAACTTGGCCGTGATCACCGGGGCGGCCATGACGGCGTGGAAGCGGCGATCCTGGCTGGCGCTGGGGTCGGTCGGGCTACTTCTGGCGCTCGCGTTGCCCGGCGTCCCGCGGTTCTGCGACATGGGAGCCAGCTTGCGAGCGCTTGGAGACCTCGGGCGCAGGATCGAGCCGGCGCATGTACCGCTTGGGGCCGCTGCGCACTTCGCCCCCGGCGACTCTAATTCTCCGTACACCTGGGACCAGTACCGCGAGGTGCTGGCCTACCTTCGCCTGAGAACCGGCCCGCGCACCCAGGTCGCGAACCTGCTGCGCAACGTTCCCTTTCCGGGAGTGAACGGCTCGGTCGGGCGGATCTCGCCCCTGCGGGCCGATTCGGGCATCCTCTGGCTCTATCAGCTCGACATTGGCCGTGAGGCAGACTACGCCCGCTTACTCGAAGCGGCCGATGACGCGGTTGTCGTCTGGATCCCCGGTGAGCGGAGCTTCGACCCCCGGCTCCAGATCCCGATCCTCGAGCGCACCGTGCCGCAGTTCTACCACCCCGAGGCGAGGCTGGGTGGAATTCAAGTCTGGAGGCGACTGCCCCACCCCCGCTGAACCGGAACGTCACACGATTGCAGTGCATTCGCCGTAGGCGTCCGTGGTCCCGCCCCGGGGAGTCAATCGTTGTTTTTCACCACGCCGTGTCTGTCCTTTTCTTGTTCTGGGAGGGCGGGCCTCGAGGATGTCGAGGACGGACTTTTCCTCCTGACATCTTTTCATCCCCAGCTTGGCCCCGCGACATCAGGGCAGCGACACCAGGGAGACGATGAACGGATAGGACGTTCGAAGCCTACGCGCAAATTGGTCGTCGGCCGTCACCCATTCGCACCCTTCGGCTTCGGCAAGAGCGAGGTAAATGCAGTCATAGACCGCTTGTTTCGTGGAGATCGCGATCTCCATTGCCCGGATCAGCAACGGTGAGGAGTGATGCAGCGCCGGCGCTGCACTGAGTATGTCGTTCAGGAAGATGGCCGATTCGCCGGTCCGAATTCTCTTCTGGCGCTCGGCAGAGACAAGGCCGTTGGCGATTTCCGACGGGAAGATGTCGGGAGCGAGGAGTTCGTGAAGGCCGCTGCTGTACTCATCACGAAGACGGATGGCTTTGGCGGAGTCGGCTTCGGGGAGTACCCACTTGAGCGCCACGCTGCTGTCGAGGACGTACCTCATTGGTGATCGCGAGTTTCACGGATGAGACCGACGGCGATGTTCTGCTCGCCGAAGAGCTTGCGGTTTTCTTCGCGCATCCGGTCCATGCGCTCGCAGGCGGCCTTCATCTTGTCGGGATGACGGACGCCCTTCAGGAGATCATCGAGGGTTTGCCTCAATTGGGCTTTGACCTCTTCGGGGATGCCGGAAATGGTCTCGGTCGGGTTCATGGGCTTGCTCCTCTCCCTCCAGTCTAACGTCACGTAATCGCTTGCGGGAGTTCAGATCGCTACATGAACGTCCGGACACGAACCGCGGTCAGAAGCGCCGCAGTGCTGAAGCTGTTCCGAGCTCGCTCACAAGCGACTTCCCCGGCGTCGTTTGGACACGCTTTGATCGAGACTCCTCGCCGATCTCCACCGCGGTTCGGGATCCTCGTCTCTTGAATATCACCACTTGCGATGCAACACGTGGGGCCGCGGTGGAGATCAGCGAGAACTCTCGCAACTCATCACACTCTTATCCCCATGTTTCCGAGCATGGAGGATAATGATTGCTTTGATTTTTCCAATTCGGCAATCTTCTTGCGCAGAACTTCGTTTTCCTGCCGGGCCGCCTCGAGGCCGGCGTCGGGTGCGGTTTGCGACTGGGCGAGCGAATCGTCGGCGTCGGGTGTGATTAGCGATTGGGCGAGCGCGACGATACTGGCATTAAGACGATCGGCTGGCCGCGCATTCTCCTGAGCGCTGACCTGAATCTCCGCGAGCGCCTCCGTGTGCACGGAGCGCCTGGCGCCCGTCGTCGAATGGAATTCGGCTGTAGGCCGGGGACGCTCAGACCCAAGAGCGGTGCTACGATCGATCTCGAGCTTCTGGAGTGCATCTTGCAGCTCGCCGATTCGGGCCTGAAGCGCCGCCCGTTGCGACACCTCGGACTCGAGCTGTTCCCGCGTGAGGCGAACTTGCTCAGCGAGCTGGTCTCGCTCGTGAAGGTGATTCTTTACGGCCTCATCCAGGGTCCGGTGAAGATCGTCGACTTGGGCATGACGCTGGTGACTCTCGAGACGAACTTCCTGCTCGCGCTGGGCCAAGGTGGTACGAAGCTGCTTGGCGTCGTTCAAGGCCGCCTGCAGTTGCTCGGTCAGCCGCTCCAGCTCGGCCAGCTTCCCGCTTAGCTCATCGTCGCGCCCGCGAAGTTGTCGTGCGATCTCCTCGAGTTTCGCGTGAGAGGACTCGAGGGCTTCGTCACGCTCGTGAATTCGCTCACTGAGCCGGTCGCACCGGGCGCGGGCTGCCGCGAGTTGATCGTGCTGATCCCGCACCTCTTGGTTCAACTGATCTCGATCCGCCTGAGCGCCCTCGAGGGCCGCTTCGAGGTGCCGGATCTGCTCTTTGAGCTGGTCGCCTAGCACGCGGGCCGAGCGGATCTCGTCGTCACGCTGAGCAAGAAGCTCGGCAGGATTGCCTCGGACGGACAGCTCGCCACGGAGGGTTTTGACCTGTTCGCGCAAGCGGTCCGTTTCCGTCTTGAAAAACTCTCGTTCTGCTTTCAAGCTGTTGATTTCACCGGGAGTGAAGGGTTCCAGGGCCTCTCGGATTGTCGCCAGCTCGGCACCGAGCCGTTGGTGCTCTTGCCGTTCCTGATCGTGTTCCGATCCGAGCCGGTCAAGCTCGCCGCGAAGCAGCTCGAGCTGGGCCTGGATCGAGTCGCGCTGCGATTGCATGGCGTTATGGTCGTCCCGGAGCGCGCCCAGCTCCGCGACGATCCGATCGCGCTCGCGACGGAGCGACTCGTGTTCGGCTTTCAAGATGCCGATATCCTCGGGGGTCGAAGCCCCCAGCGCCTCTCTGATTGTCGCCAGCTCGGCACCGAGCCGTTGGTGCTCCGACCGGTCGTTGTCACGTTCCGACTTGAGCAGCTCATACTTGCCCCGAAGCTTCTTGAGCTGGGCACGGATGGTGTTGCGTTCCATCCGGATCCGAACGCGGTCTTCCTGGAGAGTGCCGAAATCGGCGAGCATCCGACTGAGCACCTCACGGACCGTCTCGGGTTCACTCTCGGAGACAGCCCGTGCGGCCTCGCGGGGCTGCGGATCGGCATGAGGGTGTTCGAGCTTCCCGTTAAGCTGGTTCAAGAGATTGGCGTCAACACTCGTCAGGTTCGCTTGTCTTTGCGCTTGCACCACGCTCGGGACCAGGAACTTTTCTTCGCAATGGGCGCACCGGACATATCGACCTGCATAAATGGACCGTACCCTCAGGGAGGCCGAACAGCCCGGACAAACCACGGACATACGATCAACCTCGGAACTGATCGAGTTCACCATCAAGACGGCGGCCGCGGATTCGTCGTGACTCGGGGCCGGCGGAAAATCCGGCGCGAGGGCTTGGAACTTGTGATCGCAGTGCTTGCAGCAGACGTGGCGGCCGCTCCAGGCATACTTGACCCTCAAGCTGATCTGGCAGTTGGGACAGTCCACGATAAACTTAGACGGCGTCTCGACCATGGCTGTTCTTCCCCGTAGCAAGTAAGGCGAGGGAGCTGAGACCGGGAATTCGGAAATCTATTCTAAAACACAATATCTCTCATCCATCTTTGCAGGAAGGAGCGGGGATTTCAACCGACATCCGATCAGTCGAGTCGGTCTGATCCGAAAAGTCACCGGTTCGACTGTGACCGGCATCGAAACCGAACCGGCCAGGCCAGTACGCAGCGTTGGCGGCAGGACGGCCCTGATCGGCCGAATGGCTCCTCGATCCTCATCCTCAGGCCGGGTCGGCACGTTTCTGTTTCCACTGTGCGATCCGGCCTGGTTCGAGCCCCGTCTGGAGGTTGAGCCCCGCGCCCACGGCGCGCGTCTTTTCGATCCATCCATGCCGAGGCGCTGACGGAGCCCGAAGACAGGTTCGATGCCCGTGCAGTGAGCACCCAACAGGTTTTTGTCCATCCTCTGCATGTGGGACGACATGAGTTCGGGGGCCGACGCTGCGGACGCACGTGACCGCGCCGGGCTGCTCGACGATGGAGATCACGCCCCGACCGGTCTC
Source organism: Isosphaeraceae bacterium (assembly GCA_049579985.1). Lineage (GTDB taxonomy): Bacteria > Planctomycetota > Planctomycetia > Isosphaerales > Isosphaeraceae > Aquisphaera. The sequence continues at coordinate 6,299 of JBAUOX010000385.1, forward strand.
GACCCGGGG
>JBAUOX010000386.1:0-2640 GCA_049579985.1 Isosphaeraceae bacterium
GCGTAACGAAACCGGAGCACCCGAAACGACCTCTAACACCTTGTCAATAGCAACTTCGCATCAGCCTAGGCCAAGGCACTCTTCGACCGGGTGGCCAGCCACGGTGAATTGGCGTTCTTCCCGGGGGCCGACCACAACAAACTGTTCCCATCGGCCCCGGATCGCTACCGGCGCATGGTCCTCGACCTTTGCGGCGCTCCGACCCGGCGACTCGGCCGCCAGCGTACCAAGGTCTGACGTCGCCTACCCGGCCCCGATCGCCGGATCGAGACAGCCTTGATAGGGGCGGCGGCGCATCGACTCCGCTCACTGCGCGATTCATGAACCGCTCCACGTGAGGTATCATCGAGCAGCAGGGAGCCTGATAGGATAGCGCTTTTCGAGGAACTCTTCGATCATGCCAACTCGCTTGAAAACGATACAGATCAAGAATTATCGCTCGCTTGCTGATGTTTCGCTGGCCCTCGAGCCCGTGAATGTCCTGTTCGGGCCGAACGGCGCAGGAAAGTCGACCCTCCTCGACACGATCTGGTTCGTTCGTGATTGTGCGATGCGGAGCGTGGAGCTGGCCTCGACCAATCGCGATCATGGTATCGGTCTCCTCTTCGACGAGGCCGACGAGGACGATTCAATTCGGCTGAAACTCGCGACCGATCAAATCGAGTACGAGTTGGTTCTCAGCATGTCGGCTGGCCGGATCGAGCCGTTCGCGGGGGAGCGGCTCTTCTCTCTTGAGCGTGGCAGGGTCTTGTTTGAGCGTCGGGCAGGTACATCGAAAGCGGAGTTTCTCCACATCGGCTTCGATCAGGCAGCGACGTTTGATCTCCGCGAGCCCGAAAAAATCTCGCTCGGTCGTTATCTTGACTATCAGCCAAACTGCGACGAAGCGACCGAGCTGGATCGAATCCTTCATTTCGTCCACTTCTACCATTCGCGGTCCTTGAATTTGTGGGGGCTCAAGAGGCACGGTTCGACCACCGGATTCGAGACTTGGGTCAGAGGACGGGGCGACAACCTTTGGTCGGTCCTGCGAAACCTCGAGGGTCGCCGACAGCTCGACGATCGATACGCCACGATCATGACGTACATGGCCGAAGCATTCCCAAACTTTGACGGCCTGGTCATCGAGCCATCAAGTCCCAATACCCTCTATGCAAGTTTTCTGGAACGAGGGCGCCGAAAGCCGATACTGGCTTCGGGGATCTCCGACGGGCATCTCCAGTTGCTCGTCCTGCTCACGGCGCTGTTCTCCGAGGGTCGGGATCGGTATTCGTTGATGTTGATCGATGAGCCAGAGACGTCACTGCATCCCTGGGCAATTGCCGTCCTCGCCAAGGCAATCAAAGAGGCGACTGAGCGGTGGGGAAAGCAGGTCATCCTGGCAACCCATTCGCCGGTATTGATCAGTCAGTTTGATCCCGACCAGATCCTGACGGTTGAACAGGAAGACGGACGGACCCGGATCACGCGCCTGAGCCAATTTGAGGAAATTAAAGACCTCTTGCAGGAGTACGCTCCCGGTTCCCTCTACATGAGCGAAATGGTCGGCGCGCAAAGCAAGCCCGTCAATATGCACGTGCCGTCCGGGTCGTACGGAGTGACAGGCTTTCCTGCCACGCTGATTCACCGCAAAGGATCTGGCGAAACTGAATCCAGGTAAAACGAGTCGCTATTAGTCAATTCCGAGCGAATGTTCATGGCCAACTCGACGTGGACCTTTTTCCGGATTGCTCTTCTGGTGACCGGGAAAGGGGAGGAACAGTTCTTGCCGAAGCTCTTCCGATCGCTCGAAGCTGAAGGGCACTGCGTTTTTCAGGTTGCCAGGCGAATTCCGCAGCTTCGACCCATCACATCGGCAAGAAGAAAGGAGAAGATGGTCGGCAGCGGCAAGCTGATTCCCGACATAGACGCGGAAATCGCCTTGTCTGCCCGGAGATGTCTCTCCGGCGGCTTTGATTACGTCATCCTCGTTGACGATCTGGAGCACGACCATAGGGACCATGCCGCGGACGTCCTCCAGAGATACCGCCTGGCGCTCGACACGATTCTGGATCCCGTGGGACGGAAAACCCGGGCCTCGGTCCATTTCCTGGTCAATATGCTTGAAGCTTACTACTTTGCCCATGCTGCCGCGATCAATGGGGCCTTGGGGACAGAACTAACCGACTTCGAAGGCGATGTCGAAACGATCCGCCATCCCAAGAACGAGCTCAAGTGGCTCAGTCCGGGATTCGACGAGGTCGAACACGGACGATTGATTCTCGAACAGCTTGACGTGATTCACGTGCTCTCGAATCCGTCAACTTGCCGGTCGCTGCGCACCTTGTTCGGCTGGTGCTCCAAGGCGATCGGACTGGAGTTCACGGACGTGTACGAGCTCAGGAACGGGAGCTATTTCGAGGTGACGCGGCCGCAGATTGATGCACTGCCCGACTCCCCGTCAGTCTGACACTCGTTTGTCGAACGTCAGAGTGGACGATTCCTGGATCGTGCTCGTCCTTTCCCCCCGGCCAATGGCTCGGCGCCGCCTTCGAGGGACTGGCCCAATTTCGCGGACGCGAGGCGAGCTTCGATGGCGCTGGCGTAGTCGGGAGGGGGGGGCGTTGGGTGCCACCCAGGGCGTTGGGTGCCACCCAGGGG
>JBAUOX010000387.1:0-2807 GCA_049579985.1 Isosphaeraceae bacterium
GCTTAACACACTGGGCTTTAAGGTGTTACGGAGGAAAACACCGGCACATCGACTAATAATTAATAACATGATCTCTACTTCACTTGATCCTAAACCCCGCGTTTCTGAGGTCTATTCAATATTTTATATACGTATATCTACTGATACGAGTTAAAGAAGAGTGAATCGTAACTCGTTAAGCCATAAGACGTTACGCCTAATCCGAGTGCCATTCGTTCCTGATACCTGATCCAAAAAAATGGGCAGTACGCGGAGTTTGGACATTTTATAGTTGTACTCCTGATACCCTCCGCCTGTGCGGTCCCTCTGCCCTTGATGGTCTCCGAACAGGGAGAGCCGAGCATTCCCGGGGGCACGCCGGTCGCCGTGATCCGACGCGTGGCCCGGGTCCGTCATTGGTTTCACTCCCGGTCGAGAGTGGCGTGGTCGTTCAGCGAATCAATCGAGGAACTCCCATCGGGTCCCACCCTCGCCAAGGGGTGGTTTCGACTTCCGCTCGAGTTCTTGACGCAGCCGTTCGATGGCCCGGAGCCATGCTTTGCGTGCCGCGACCGCCGAAATCGCCAGCCGACGGCCCAATTCCTCGAAGGTCAGTTCGTCGTCCTGCTTCAACCAGATCACCTGGCGATCGCGTGGGGGGAGTCGCTCCATGGCGGATCTCAGGATCATGGCCAGCTCGCGACGCGAAGCGATGCCGCTGGGAGACAAATCTTGGTCGCGAAGCCTTTGAGCCAGAGAACTGTCAGCGTCGAGTGAAACCTCGCGCGTGGCGTCGCGGCAGTTGGACCGAAAGCTCCGCCGGAGGTGGGCGGAAGTGTTCCGCAGAATCGCCTTGAGCCAAAGCAATAACTCGGCCTCGGTTCTCCCCTCGAATCGATGGAACTGTCGCTGGGCGACCAGGAATGTCTCCTGCACCAGGTCGGAGGCCCCTTCCTTGGCCCGCAGACCTGTCGGCAGTTCGTGATTGGCAACCAGCAGCAAGTATTCGCGACTGGTTTGCAACAGGTCTCCAAGCGCCTCGCTCGATCCGCTGCGAGCTGAACCGATCAACGACTCCACGGCCGAATTCTTTGACTCACCAGACGTGCTGGATGCCCCGTTTTTGCTGTATTGCATCATCGCAGGATGTGCCCTCCGTTCGTAGCACCCCGTGTCTTCCAGGCAAGGACCCATGCGTCCAGGCATGAGTGTATCACCGCAAGGACGGCTTAACCAGCCGTTTGAAGGTGGTTTGACAATTTCGTTTTCGTTTTCGTAAGACATTTTTGTATGGAATTACAACATGCACAATAAACATGCGAATTCGGCTCAAGTGAGGATGTCATTTATCTGTTGTCATGAGTTTGGACTGTCAATACCGATTCGGAACGCGTTCTTGTCGCTAGAATCTTATCCGGTCGCTCGTATTTCCCTCAGATTACCGGTCGCTCGTATTTCCCTCAGATTACCGAGACGGTATCAATTTATTCGCGCCTAGTAGACGTGTAACCACCCTCAAACGGCTGGGACGGCTTAACCCATTAAACGTTACTTAGCCTTCAGAAAAAACCCAGAATTCGCAGTCGCTTTGATCATCCTAACTTAGTTCATTCTTCTCATGATTATTTTCGATAGCAGGTTCAATTTGCAAGAAGAAAGGGAATTAGGAAATGTGAGGAATTTTCAGAGAGTTCGCGGGACACCGTGGATAACTCGCCATTGTGTGGTAAGTCCAGGTCGGTCTATCTCCTGCTCCCAGGTAGATTTGGTCCTTCAATCAATCCAAGCCTTTAAGCTTCGCGCCGATGCCGAACCTTGGCCTGGGTTATGCCCGATATTTTAAGCTTGTCTAGCCGCGAGAAAAAAACATTGGGCATTTGAAGTTCACAACGAGAACAACAATCATCTACAGTTACATTTACGAGGCAGCCAAGCGATTGGGGCGGGCTCCTTGGCCTTGATAGCGGCCCTCCACATTGCGGAGTCCATTTCTCAAGCCAGGATTCGCCGACGGCGTTGCAAGTGTGGTTCGAGTCGATGCTCGACCGCCGGATTTCTATCGGTTCTTGGTTCCGCGTATCGCGGACTCAGGATCGCTACCCCAACTGGAGAAGCAACCACGAAGTCAAAGCACAAGTTCGTTCCCAGCCAGGTGGTCCCCATGGAGGAGCGCGCCCTCCTCTCGTCATTCCCCCCCGGATCGGCCCGGTGACCACACTAGGCTTCAGTGGAGCGCTCGTCCTGACCAGCCAAACTTACGGATCGGTTCAAGTATTTCCCGGATCGCAACTTTGAAGGAGAGACCCGATGAACACCAATGATCTGAACAGCCGCTCCTCATTGACGAAGCGGCAACGACGGAGTCAAGCACCGAGAGTCGAGTGCCTTGAGTCGCGAGAGCTGTTGGCGGGATATCCGGTCAACGCCGTCAGCGGCCTGGTTAATGCAGCGTTGTTTGCTCACAAGAACACGGCCTTCCAGACGATCAATACCGTGGACAACGCGCTCAGAAGCGATTTGATTGGGTTGCTTCCTGTGTTGACCCCCGCCAGCAGTATCACTACTGCCCCATTCTTACAGGGAACTTCCGAGCAGTTCTTGGTTGACGCTAACGGCGTCATCCAGAATTACATAGCGAACACCACCGCTCAGCTCGGGCGGTTCCGGTTTGTCAGCTCTTCGATCATCGCCACTGCCGAGAACGCCATCGTCGCGCTTTCCGCGGAGTACTTTACGTTCGCGACGACGCCAGTCACCCCCACCAGCCAAGCCGCGTTCCTGTCGAGCGTGACGGCCACCATCGATGCTGTTTAACTTTCTTGATGAGG
>JBAUOX010000388.1:0-3438 GCA_049579985.1 Isosphaeraceae bacterium
CTCCAAACCCACGGCCCTAAGAGTGAGAAGGGGTTCCAGGGTCGGCCAAAGCATGGTTTCGTGTGAGGGCAAGGCATCCTTCGGGATGGCTTCAAAACCGACTAGCAAGCAACGGATCATTGAACCATCGGGTCTTGCGGAAATCCGGTGTCAGTTCGTCTTTTCGGGCAAGAATGATGAACTGACACCGGATTTCGGATAGGTGGGAACCGAACGAATCAGTGAAATCGAATCAAAGGATGAGTTTTCCAGAAGCCTGAGCCGCTCCGATGGCTGTTTGGTTGGCCGTGTAGACTACGATACCTTCAAAGGAGATCAGGTCGGCATCGTCGGATAGAATGTTGGCTATCCCCGCGCTCTTCGCGGTGGCCACCAGGTAAGCGTCTCCAAAATCTGCTGCCGATTCAACCCACAGTTGGATCGCCCGGTTCAGGGCTGCCTCGTCCTGACCGACCCGTGGAAGAATGTTGACGTTCTTTCGAGTGGAGGCGAGGGTCGTTTCCACTCCTTCCCGGATCGGCTTAATCTGGCCATGATAGTGGTTGCGGACGGTCTTCGTGTACTTGGGTGAGAAATCCTGACCTGGCCGATTCGGGTCCAATTCCGGCCGATTCGGGTCCGTGCGCCAGAGGTTTTCCAACTCTGTCCGCTCCACGATGTGAGCGAACTCAGCCAGGCAGGAAGCTGCCGTGCAAAGTTCGACTCCTCCTTGAGCGGCACGTTTCCACCAAGCTGGGTAGTGCCTGGTCTGGTAGGAAGGCGGAACCCGACATCCGGCGGCTGCCAATCCGGTGAAGTCGTAGTTGATCACGTAGAGGACGTTTGCGTCTGCAACGACCCTCCTCGGAAGGTTCGATTTGCTATTCCGGATGTCCACGACCTCAGCCTTGACGAGGAGTGTGAGGATCATCCGTTAGCTCAGTACTCAAATGCCCGGGAGGTCGCGGCCGCCATGGCCTGTTGCTGTTCAGGAGTGGCTGCATAAAACCGTATCGCGTTGGTGACGACGAGTCTCACGAGCTTTTCATCAGTCGGGTCCAACCCGATGTATTTCAGCTTCTGAGTTAGCGTATCAACCGAGAAGTTCGCGAAAAGGCATCCAAGGGCGGCGTTCAGGAAGGAGCTGGTTAAGGTCTTGACGCCGCTAAAGTCGAGAAGCACATCGAGCCCCTGGGACAGTGCGGTGCAAGATTGCTGGCACAGAAGTGTTCCATCTTCGGGGTCGACACAGACAGGACCGATCTCGTCGATGACTTTGATTGTTTGCATGGTTTAGCTAGCCCCTCCTCGGCTCCTAATCGTATAGACCTCGCCAGAGCGGATCAAGAGCCCTAGTTGGATCAAGGTCCCGGGAAAAGAAACACCGAGAGACTCTGCTATAGTATGCGCTTCTTTTTGGTGATAGTGCCCGGTGTTGGCAAGAATTCGCAGACAGCCGCCGTTCACCCTGACGAAATCCTGCAACAGATAGAGTCCGAGTCCGTTGGGGCCCTGCTTCGTTGAGTTGCCTTCTTGCAAAGCCCATCGAATGGCGTCGCCACAACAATTTAAGCCAAATCCCGCCGACTGGACCTTGCGGACCAGACCCACTCCTACATCACAAACGCAGAACTGGACTTGTTTCTTGATTGGGTAGTATTGTCCAATCGCCAGCCCCCCGCAAGGGGAACTGGCATGCTCGAAGATGTTAACGAATAACTCACAAAGCGCTTTATTAATCTCCATTTGCAGATATGGTGTCATTGCAGGCATGTTTTCACCCGCGCGGATTACTGTACCGATGTACTCTATAACGGACGGCCCGTCAAGCCACTCCTGGTGAAGTAAGGGAATAGCGTTATCCGTCCAGGGGAAGTTCTCTCGCCCGAAGAGTTCGGTCAAGCGCCACCGGCCCAACTGTCGTTTCAGGTCGTAACTCGCATTGTCTCAATCGAGACCGGTGCTGCCGCCCCAGCTTCGTCTGTGGACGACGAAGGCAGCTAGAATAGCTGCCCCCTCAGCATTCAGGAAGCCGCAGCTTGTCAGGTCTAGGAGAACTGCAGGAACATCGTTCCACAGTGGCTCTAGAGTGGTCAGCAGTCCAACCACATCGCGGATACTGTCGCTCAGGTTCACGCTTCGAAGTTTCACGCGGTCCCAACTCATTGGCTTCGCCATCCAGATGACGGATCGACCACCTCCGCCTGCCGAGGTCTAGGTGTCGGACTTGGTTTTTGGTTTTCGGCTCGATCCGTGGCATCATCTGCTGGAGTTCATCGGCCAATTGGGGACGGGCTCTCACTAGCTATTACGTGATAGATGGCGCCCTCAAATTGGATGCGAAGTCGTCCAGACGTTTTCCCAGTAGAGCTCAATGAAGCGAGGGACTCAAAAAAAAACCAAGCCTGACACCCCCCTTAACGCATTCCTTCCTGGTCACTTCACTTTTCCGAATCGATGATCCGGGAAATAGATCAGGAGCGGATTGTCGCTGTTGTCACCCGCGCCAAGCGACTGCCGTGAAAACTGAGCGATCGAGCTTCGCACGGTTTCGATCTGCGCGAGAATATCGAACTTATCCTCAAACGCAATGTCGATGGTACGAAAATCCTTGTTATCGAACGGAATCGGGTCGGAGGTGCGCTTGATGTGAATGACGGGCTTTCCAGTCGCATGGCGTACGGCTAGCTCGTAAAACACATTGGGATTGTGATAGGACAAGTCAGCGACTACCAACCGGCTCTTAAGCAGATACTCCAACACTTGTTTGGTTATCATCCCGGGTTGGGTGATTTTATCAGCGCGCACAACTCGGAGCTTCGGGTCAACTGTCGCGAGAGCCTTCTCCACGTAAGACGATAGAATCGCGTCACTGTGTCGGCGGTGTTCGGATTCGTCAGCGCCGATCGGTGCAATGAAAAAGCAAACGGTGTCGTAGTCCTCACCAGCAACCGGCATGTTCGTCGGCGTGCTCGCGGAAGAGACTAGCAACTTTGTCGCATCGCCAGTCCTTGTGGCTGCATCGTCTGCGCTCGTAAGGAACTCCGCGCCCTCGCGAGTTTGCAGAATGCCGACAAACTTAGCGTTCTGGACGAAGATATCCACGCATGGCGCGCGGTCCCCTTCGTTTAAGTCTTCCAACGTGTCGCGCATAGCTTCAATGGCAGGCATCTTGCCACCCCGAAACTTTTCGTAGAGACGCTGAAACGGCTCGATTTCGGTGATAGCGAGCTTGATGCGCGCCCGATTTCGTTCGGGCGATGCAGTCGGCTCCACGGCCATCGCCCCTTCTGAAGTCAGGCTGAACTCTTCTGCATCGTGAGCGCCATTAGTGATACCGTACTTGCAGGATGCTGTAATCAGATCCCTGGTCGTTTGATTTACCGCAAGATTGAGCTTCTCCAAAAGTGTTGCCCGTTTCACCGGGTGGCCCGCGCCCACTTCCGCAACGCCTTGGCC
>JBAUOX010000389.1:0-6038 GCA_049579985.1 Isosphaeraceae bacterium
GTTTACCTTCACAGAGCCTCCTAACAATTGAGACGTAACCCGGCGACGCGCACCCAACTGGAGGATTTCCTATGCGATCTGACATTGTCCCAGGGGCGATCTTCCCCGACTACGAGCTTACTGACCGTTTGAACCCGCCGCAAGCCACGAGGCTTCAGCCCGTGGTTAGGCGGGTTTCTCCCGTAGGGCTTCAGCCCGTCCGGTTAAGCCGCCGAAGCGGCGTAAGTAAACGAGTGATGATAATGGTAAACGATGCTTGCGAAAGAGCCGATCCCCGGTAGAGTGCGGTTATGAAGCGAACGTACCTCTACCGCCTGTATCCCAGCAAGAGCCAGCGCGGCCGACTGGAAGCCGTGCGCGAGACGTGCCGCCACTTCTACAACGACTGCCGTCGCGAGCGGAAAGAGGCTTACGAGGAACGAGGCGAGACGATCTCCAAGACCGTGCAACTTCGCAAGGTCAAGGTCGAGAAAGCCACCAGTCCCTATGCTCTGGACATCCACAGCCACATCCTTCAGAACGTCGCGGCCGACCTGGACAAGGCGTTCGAGGCGTTCTTTCGCAGGGTCAAGGCCGGTGAGAACCCCGGCTATCCCCGGTTCAAGGTCAGGAACCGATTCGCGGGGTTCGGCTTCAAGGAGTATGGCAACGGCTTCAAGGTCGAGGGCCGTCGCCTGAAACTCTCCGGCATCGGACGCATTGCCGTTCGCTGGCATCGCAAGCTCGAAGGGACGATCAAGACCGCCCGTGTGTTCTGTCGGGCCGGCAAGTGGTTCGTCGCGTTCTCCTGCGAAGTCGAGAAACCCGAGCCGCTGCCGAAGACCGGGGAGTCGATCGGCATCGACCTTGGGCTCATGAGGCTGGCCACTTTCAGCACCGGCGAGAAGAAAGAGAACCCCCGCTGGTATCGCGGGATTCTCCGAGAGCTGCGCGTCCTGCAACGCAAGATCGCACGGTGCGTCATGGGCAGTGGGAATCGCCGCCGGCTCATCGGGCGACTGCAACGCATGATGGTCCACGTGGCCAACGCACGGAAAGACTTCCTCAACACGTTCGTCCACGAACTCGTCGCGCGGTTCGATCGGATCGTGCTCGAAGACCTCCGGGTTGCCGCCATGGTTCCCGGCCGCTTCGCCAAGAGCATCCTGGATGCGGGTTGGTCCTACCTTGTCTCCCATCTCGCGCACAAGGCTGAAAGCGCCGGTCGTGAGATCGCCAAAGTAGATCCTGCCTACACGTCCAAGACTTGCTCGGGTTGCGGTGTGAGATTCGAGCATCTTTCGCTCTGGGATCGCTGGATCGAGTGCGGTTGCGGCGTGTCCCTGGATCGGGACCACAACGCCGCGATCAACACCCTCCAAAAGGGCGGGAATGAGCCCTTGGGCGCCAAGCTTGGCAATGGCCGGGTTTGCCCAGAAGCTGCCCCACTTTAGTGGGGGCAGAGTGTTCACCACACCGCGAAACGCCGGAAGCTCTCCGAACTGCAAGGACAGCATCCAATGGTTCTCGTCCTCAGCCGCGGCGGTTTCTGCCCCAAGGACCGCCGGCAGGCGGAAGGGCTTGTTCAACTCCATCGTGAGCTCGAGGTTGCCTATTGCCGGCTTGTCACGATTAGCACCGACAACATCACTGAGACGAACGAATATCGCAGCGGAGTCGGTGCCCACTGGCCTTTCCTCTCCGACGCGGGGCGTATCGTCCAAAAAGATCTCGACATCGCCGAATACACGGATCCTCTCCACAATCCCATGATCCCCCACGTGTTTGTCCTCGAGCCCGGCCTTGTCATTAATAAGTTCTACAACGGCTACTGGTTTTTCGGCCGGCCAACCCTGGAAGAGCTGCGGCAGGACCTACGTGCCGTTACCAAGAAATGCCGGCCGGACTGGGACATCACCACGCCCGAACTCAAGGCGGCGTGGCAGCAAGGCCGCAAGGAACTCTTCTATCCGTACGGCAAAACGTTCGTCCAAACTCTCGGTGAAGAAGCTTAGGGCTCGTTCAGAACATGCCGAATGCCAAGCTGATCCTGTATCCCGACGCCAACCACGGTTCGTGGTATCAACATCACGAGGACTTCGTTTTCGAGACGAACCGTTTTCTCGGGGGCTAATGCGACACGGGTTCATGCCAATGTGGGCGGAGGTGACACGGCGGAGGTGACACTGACACTGCGGCGGAGGTGACACTCTAAAAGCAACTTAAGACGAAATGCCAGCCGCCTGCCCTCCGCGCTTGGGTGGCCGACCGCGCTGCCGTTGCACGGCTCGAGCCGGATGACCCCGCAGCCGCTTCTGGAACGACTCATCACCCGCTACCCACCTTATTGCAACTTCATGGGTTGTTTTACACATAAGTCGCAACCTGTCAAAGGTTTGCGTACAGTGTCACCGCGGTCCCAGTGTCACCGCGGTCCCCTGTGCCGCAGGAAATCCATGAGATCCCGGACGACAAGACCTTTCGCATGCAAGAATAACCGGTCGACCGCCCCGGTCCTGCGCAGCTAGGATCGTAGCCTCGATCGCGTCTCGGTCGAAAGGAGAGCCCGCCCGTGGGTGAGCTGACGACGCTGGCGATGGCCAGGATCGAGGCGTCATCCCCGCTGGGCTGCCACAACGCGCTGCTCCTGAACTGCATGGACCTCCGGTTGGATGACGGGCTGGCGACCTTCATAGGCTGTGATAAGGGGACCAATCGGTAGGGCCAAACCAATGGAGCCAACGATCCAGCAATTGCCGAAGAGCACTCACACCCTGGTCGTTTCCTACCTGGGCGTACGACGCGCCATAGGCGTTATCGGTTTGCTCTTGCCGATCGTGCTGGGCCCGGTGGGGTGGCTGGTGTTCGGCATCGAGATTCAAGACAATATGAGCAGTTACTACCACACCCCATTGCGAGACGTATTCGTCGGCTCGATGTGTGCGATCGGGATCTTCTTGTTCTGCTACCGGGGTTACGACTGGATCGAAAGCTGGACCGGGAACCTCGGGTGTCTCTCCGCCCTGGGGGTAGCCCTCTGCCCACTCGACGCCAACAGCGACCCCCTCTACCAGAGGTCCGTGCTCGGCTACTTGCACACCGTCAGCGGCGGCGCATTCTTCCTGACGCTGGCTTTCTATTCCTTGTATCACTTCCCCAGTTCCAAGGCGGAAAAGCACGAAGTCGCTCCCCATGAAGCCCAGCGGAACTTCGTCTACCGCACAAGCGGCGTCGTAATCTTGCTCTGCATGGCGGCGATGGGCGCCTACCTCTTTCTCCTTTCGGCAGGGCCGAAACGCCGTTTCAACGACTACAACTTCCTGTTCTGGATGGAGTGGGTCGCCGTCTGGGCTTTCGCGGCCGCATGGCTTACCAAAGGGCGCGCCATCTTTGCCGACATTGCGGTCGACCTGCTGGCGTTGCCAGGCGAACTTCTGCGGAAACACGAATAAGCGGATGATCTTGGGAGGTATTTGCAAGGGGACAGGAAAGCGGGGGGACAGGAAAGCGGGACAGGTCCGCTATTGGCAATATGGGCTGGCAGGGAACTCACCTAACTTAGCAAAATCGGACCCGTCCCGCTTCCCGCTCTCGCCGGCGATCCGAAAGATGACCTGATCCTAGACGGATACTTTTATGCAGGTATGATCCTCCGTTTCTTGGAGTCGCGTCCGCTCACCGAGACTGAACAGATGGACGTTGCCACTGCCGGTGAGTATTCAAGGAGCAGGGCAGCCCAGGGGGCACAGAGCCGGGAGGGGGTGCAACAGGGCGGCGTCGGCTGCCTCTTGGTTTTGGCAACTGTCTGGCTTATCTCCTACATGTGGATAACCTCCTAACATGAACATCAGAAGCAGTGCTGAAATTCACTTCCACCAGCAGGAGCAGGTGTCCGTCTATTTTGAGACGAACGCCTCCGGCCTTGAACAGGAGTTAGGCGAGATCGCTATGATGACCTGCTTTTCGATCAGGATTCTCAGCAATCTAGGTGTCAATCATGCCTCGGACATGCTGGCTCAATACCTGGTGAATGCACCGCAAGCCGTGGAGGAATCCGTCTCAGGCAGCACCGGAGGGTTTGAGTTGATCAACTATCCGGGCTACAAAGGGCGAAGGCAGTTCATATTGAACATGGTGATGAACGACTCCCAATTCAAGCTCGACCTATCTCAGAAAGGCTTTGGATTTCTCGCGAGCGGTTATGGTTATTACGCCCCGATTGGTGTCTTCGCCTTACTGCGCTTCCTCGCTAGCAAGCGCCCCGGTCAGCACAAGTTCTTGGACATTCTGGGACAGGCGACACAGGCGTGCGGCTATCAGCACCTACAACGGAGGATCACTCTGGGGAATCACCCGGATCTTGCAATGGCTGTCCTTGCCAACACTTGTTGGGACAAATATTTAGCTCATATGTCCCCAAATTGACAAGTATCTCCACGTGCGAACGAACAAAGCAACACTCTGCCTCCGCTTGGTGGGTTGGACAGTTCGATCGCTCGACGCAGCCAACGTCAGATCGTATCGAGCCATGCCGAGGAAAGAACAAATCCCATGGTCTGTCGCTGTGAGCGCAGCGTCTCAACGGAGGGCAATGTTGCTTGACAAAGAGAGAATGGCGAGAACAAGCGGACGCCTATCTCAAGGAAATCATGAGCCTGTTAAGGCTCTATGAGGGAGTGACCTATATCGGTCAAGAGCCATACAAGGGTGACTTCTTTAGGATCTTTGCCGAGGCATACCGGAATGGGTATTGCACGGTCGGGCATCGGTATGATGTGGAGAAGGATCACTTGGTTCCATGCAAAGCGCAGCGCCCCCTCATTTCCGGGGATGCGATCTGGTCGTTTGCGGTGAACCAGGGATGGGTTCATGCAGAAATGAGGGGACACGAAAAACGTTATTGTGATATTGCGATGGTACAAACTTGGTGGGATGAGTGGACATATGCCTGGACGCACCCTAAGCCACGGCGCAGCTGTCACCGCGGTCCCCGTCCTTGAACAACTTCGCTTGCATCATTGCATACTTAATTTACACATCACCTAATTAATAATTGTTGAAATATAAATATTATAACGTTGCATAAATTCTACGAATTCGACGAAGGCTTTCACGTCAAGCTCATCCTTGCCTGAAGTATCGATGAACTGCGTCGACAGGGCACGAATGTACGGTTCCATGGCTTCCAGCAATTGCACCATATCGCTCGCAACGTTGCCTCTCGACGTCATCATTCTGCCTCCGACGCCCACCCTTTCGTTGGTTTCCCAATTAATAGATTCAACATATCTTATTGTCCTATATTTTATGTTCCTTTCCTCGGCCCCTATGACCGTTTTCAGCATTTCGTAAGCCTTCTTCCTGAATTCAGCGGATTGCAAGTCCTCGAATCCCCATTTCAGGAGCGGCGGGCCGATGTTCAGGCTTCTTTCGCCTTTCGGATCACTCTTCTCCTCCGTTTTCTGCATGTGAAGCGATAGCTTAGTATAGTTACTATATTCCAACGCCGCCATGAAAGAGAGCCTGAAGGTCGTATAAAGGCTGATGGTTGAATCTTTGCTGTTCACGCTGCCGATGAAAAGCGGTAGCTTCAAATTCATCAGCCATTTCGCCTCATATCCCTCGTAAGCCACCGAGCCAACCGACGCACTCTTAAGTTGCACATAGAAGGAATCCTCTGCGTAGAGGAAACCCGACCCATCTTCCCTCAGTAAGGTTGCGACGCCGTCGAAGCCGATATCCTCCGGTCGTGGTACCTCCGCAACAGCCGCGATCCCTTTCAACAGGAGCACACCAAGTTCTTCGGCCAGATCGCCGCTCCTCAGATTTTTTCCGCGTCTTCCTGGCATTGGCCCGTCCCCTTGAGGATCATCCGATCGGGGGAATTATTGGCGTCAGTTCTTTTTTCGACAGGGGGGAATTATTGTGAAAACGGGCGGAGGTGACACTGTATATTAGTCTTTTTCTAAAAGCAACTTAAGACGAAATGCCAGCCGCCTGCCCTCCGCGCTTGGGTGGCCGACCGCGCCGCCGTTGCACGGCTCGAGCCGGATGACCCC
>JBAUOX010000390.1:0-7338 GCA_049579985.1 Isosphaeraceae bacterium
GCGAGATCCAGCTCCTGATCCTGCACGGCGACCAGTTCGACACCATCATCACCGACTATCCCTGGCTGACCGAGATCGCCTGCGGGATCTTTTACTTCATCCAGAAATTCATGCCCCACCGCGCCGCCCGATGGATTCGCCGGATCACCAAGCGGTGGCAGCGCAACAGCGAGCTGATCATGCGGCGTGCTTCCGAGTATGCCGCCAGCCGCGGCTTCCGGTTCGTGACCTGCGGTCACACGCACCTGCCGCTGGTGGCCGAGCGTGACGGCGTTCTGTACATCAATAGCGGCTCCTGGATCGAGGCACCCCCCTGCCCGTTCGTCGTCGTTCAAGGCAACCAGGTCCGGCTCGAACAATGGCCCCTGCCGCACCTGGCGGCCGGGGAAGAGCCGGTGGCCGGGGAAGAGCCGGCGGCCGCATTGCCTTCATCCAAGGCTGCCCCGCCGGCGCTGCCCGCCCTGAGCTGAGGCCGGTCCCAGATCGTCCGCCACGAGGACGAGAACCTCGAGTCACGAAACTTCTGGGCCCCGGACCTGCCGAAGATCGTGTTTTCTGAAATCAACGTACCGGCCGCGAGAACGCTTCAGGGCTTTGCCGGTCGTGTCGGATATGCTTGTTTTTGGTAGGCTGGCACAGGACCTATCACGTGGGGCCATTGCCACGGGGCGAGCGCGGCGGTGTTGAACTTGGAGAGGATGGGAGGCTTTTGTCGTGTCCACGACCCGGCGGGAACGCGATTCAATGGGGTGGTCCGCATCGAGGCCGACGTCGAGCGCTGCCGCCAGCACATCGAGAAAAGCCTGGCAGTGTGTACCGCACTGGCGCCCCGAATCGGTTATGATACTGCGTCGGCGATCGCCAAGACGGCTTACTACGAGAACCGGACGGTCCGCGAGATCGCAAGCGAGCTGGTAGGGCTCGATCCCGACCGCGTGGCAGCCCGGTTGGGCCAACCCGACTCGGCGGCCGCGCTCCGAGAAAAGGGGGGGCTTCCCCTCGATCGAAGAAGTGGAACGGCTGCTTGACCCGTACAACCAGACGATTCGCAGAACCGGCTTGCAAGGGAGGACGAGCGGATGATCGAGGAGAACCAAGACCTCAACCTGGAAACCGACCACCTCGAAGAGGTCATCGAGTCGCCGCCTCCGGCCCAGCCGGTGGTTGTGATCCAGTACCGCACGCGCGGAGTTCCCTGGTACCTGGTGCTGCCGCTCTTGGTGCTCGTACCGCTCGGCGCCGTGGCGGTTACTCACCGCGTTTCCTCGCGTGTCCGCTACCCGCTTGTGCCGCCCCCGTCGGGGGACCAATCGACCCGGAAGGCGGCGGAGAGGCGGGCCGTCCCAGGCGCGCTCTCCGAAGCGTCGGTCAGCGCGGCTCTTCGGGGGCTGCCATCTGCCTCGATTGTTGATTTTGGCGCTCCCCTGGCGCTCAATTCGCAGCCGATCGCCCCCGGATCGTTGCCTGCCGTCCTGCCCGCGCCCGCGGCCAAGGCGGATCTGACGAAGCCGGCGAGCCCGGCGGCCGCCACGCCGGCGGCGACGAAAGAGGGAAAACCCTCGAAGAGCGCCGGAAGTTCCGACCTTGCGAAAGCCGCGCCCGGTGTCACGGCCGCCACCACTCCCGTGGACGCGACCCGCCCCGCCCCTCGGGGGACCGTGGCGATCGGCTTCTCGGTGCCGGCCGATAATGACAGCCCCTTCGCCGAGCTCGACATCTCCCGGGGTCTGCCGGCATCAACGGCAGACCAGGAACAGGCGGCTGCCGGCAACCGACCCGAGGCGGCGAGCGATCCGTCGCCGGACCGGCGGCCGCAACCGACCCAGGACCAGCTTTTCCAGGACATCCAGGCTGAAGCGGCTGAGAAAAACGCCGAGCTGAAGCAACGTCGCGACCTCAAGGATCGCGCCCGCGAGGTCGTCGATTCCGAATCGCAGGCGCGCGTCGAGGACGAGCGGGCCGCCTTCCGTCGCGACCTGCGCGAAGCCATCAAACTCAGCCGCAAGGAGGCCGCTGCTCAGATCGACGATCTCTGTAATCGGTACGGACGGAACTACAGCGACGAGCTCCGGTCCAAGGCCAGATTTTTCCTGGAGCGATTCGGCGGCAAGATGTCCCGCGAGGCCAAAGTTCGCATGCTTCGCTTTCACGGAGTTCCCGAAGCTGGTATTCTCGACTTCCTCGCCAACGACATTCACTTCATGATCAATACCCGCAACGGTCCCAGAGACTCGAACGAGGTGCGCATCGATGCGGCCAAGCAATTACTGAGAATAGCGCTGGTCAAGGATGCCGGCGGCGCTTCCAAGGGACTTCAAGCCCAGCGGGTCCGTCCAGCCGCATCCGCGGCCTTGAACTCCGCGCCCGAAAATGACCAGGTGCCCTGACCACAGTTGACAATGCCACGACGAAGAGGCGGAAGCGTTTCGCCCTCATCCCCCACGTGACTCTTGGACGGGCCCGACTCATGTGCTTTTCGCCACGCCTGACTGCCTTGGTTTTGACCGGTATTCTGCTCGCACCCGCCCCGGGTCGCGGCGACGAGATCGACGCCAGCATGAAGGCCGGGACGAAACTCCTCGAGGAGGGTGACCGGCTTGCGGACGAGGGCAAGCCGGGCGAGGCCGTGATCCGCTACAAGAGCGCCTTCGAGCAGCTTCTACCCCGGTTGCGCAAGATCCCGTTCAAACACGAGGTCAAGCGCGACGTGACCAAGCGCGAGCAGTTGAAGGCCATGCTCTTGAAGGAGCTCGAGGAAGACCAGACTCCCGAGGAATTCCGCGCGAACGAGATGGCCATGAAGGCGTTTGGCCTGGTGCCGCGGTCGCTGGACCTGAAGTCGCTTTTGGTCCAGGTGTACTCCGAAGAGATCGCCGCCTTCTACGACCCGAAGACCAAGACCATGCACCTGATCGAGGAGCCCGAGGCCAAGACCAAGGCGAAGCCCACGCTCCTGGAGCGGCTGTTCGGCAAGACGGGCGGCTTTGACAAGGATGAGAACAAGACGGTCATCGCGCACGAGCTGACGCACGCCCTGGCCGACCAGCACTACGACCTCGACAAGCTGCAAAAGGACGCCAAGCACGACGACGACCGCGCGCTGGCTCTTTCGGCCCTGATCGAAGGCGAAGCCACCCTGGCCATGATGGGCGCCGGGATGGACGACTGGGATGGTTCCAAGATCGTCAAGACGCCCGCCGGCGACCTCGATCGCGGTCTGAGCATGATCAGCCCGTTCATCTCGATGATGGGCGGCGGCAAGACCCTGCGTTCGGCGCCCCCGATCATCTCCGAGAGCATGGTTTTCCCCTATTTCCGCGGTATGGTCTTCTGTGCCGCTCTGGTCAACGACGGCGGCTGGAAGTCAGTGGACGAGGCGTACAAGAGCCCGCCCGTCTCGACCGAACAGATCATCCATCCCGAGAAGTATCGCTCCAAGCTTGACCTGCCCATGTGCATCGATCTCGGCGCGCTGAAGCCGGGCGCACCCTGGAAGGAGTTGGGGCGGAACGTGCTCGGCGAGCTGCAGACCTCGATCATGCTGGGGCGAGCGGGCCCCAAGGCCGCGGCCGGCTGGGATGGCGACCGCTACGCGGTATTCGAGGGCCCCGCGGAGAAGCTCGGCCTGGTCTGGCTGTCGACCTGGGACAGCGAGGATGACGCCCGGGAGTTCGCCCAGGCCTATACCCGCTACCAGACCCGGCGGATGGGCAAGGACGCATACCAGCCCGAGCGAATTCCCGACTCGCTCTGGCGCTGCAGCGACAACGTCTGCCAGGTCGTCGAACGCCGCGGGCGGGACGTGGCCGTGATCGAGGGCTTCGCACCGGCCGTCACCGAAAGCTTGCTCGAATCTGCATTCAAAGCCACGAAGGCCGAGTTCCGACCGACGCCACGCAAGGAACCGGAAGTCAAAACAACAGGAAAGTGAGTTGCCGGTGTATTGATAAGTGCAAGACTCGTTTTTCAGGAACCGGAATGATGACACGATCTCTGTGCGGTCGTTTTGCCCTGCTGCTGGCAGGGGTGTTCTGCATCGTTTCGGCGAGTACGGCGGTCCAGGGGCAGGATCCGTTCGGAACTTCGCCGGATTCCCTTAACAGGGTCGAATCGTCCAGGGACTCCAAGAGCGCAGCCAAGGAGCCCGAGCGGATATTCAGGACCAATGAAGAATGGCGGAAGCTGCTGACGCCCGAGCAGTTCATGGTCACGCGGATGAAGGCCACGGAGCAACCCTTCTCGGGCAAGTATGCCAGCGGCCACTTCAAGGGAACGTTTGTCTGCGTCTGCTGCGGTGCCAAGCTCTTCGACGCCGGCAACAAGTTCGAGTCGGGAACCGGCTGGCCCAGCTTCTGGAGGCCGGTGAGCGAGAAGGCCCTCGGTACCGCCATGGATTACAGCGACCCTGCCGAGGCGCGCGTCGAGGTCGCCTGCCACCGTTGCGGCGCCCACCTCGGTCATGTTTTCCAGGACGGTCCGCCGCCCACGGGACTGAGATACTGCATAAACTCGGTCGCGCTTTCTCTGAAGTCGGAGCAAGGCGTTCCCACTCCATCCCGCAAGTCGAGCCGCACGCCGGCATCGAAATCGACCAGAAAGGGCAAGCCCGCCAGCGGCGACATCGCGACCAAGAAGCCAGACAAGCAGGCCAAAGCGACTGAGCCGAAGTTCTGAAAAATCCGGTGCGTCGTCGCTGGCTGGACGCACCCTACCGGTTCGATGAAGCGTGGCCGGCGGGTGTGGAGTTCGTAGCGACGTGTCCCTCGATCCAGTCGATCACGTCGCGAGCGTAACGGGTGGGATCAGGGTCAAATTCCAGCGTGTGATGACCCTCGGGGTATTCGATCACCTGCCGGTCGGTCGTCGCCAGCCTTTGAAAGTAGGCGAGGGTCCGCCGGTTGTCGACGATCCGGTCCTGGCCGGCCAGCATGAGCAGGGCGGGCTGCTTGACACGGCCCGGCACGCGCTGGACCAGTCTGTCGATCAAGAAGCTGGCGGCCAATAACGCGGCCGTGCCCTGGCGCAAACCCTGAGGGTCGGCGGCGATGAAGGCCTGGGCCTCGGGATTGGCGGTGAAGAGGGCGGGGTCGGACAGGGGGATCGGGAACATTCTGCGGCGATTCGTGAGTAAGGCCCAGGCGATCTGGAACTTCTCCGTGCGCGAGACGCCCACCCGGGGCAGCAGCCCGGGACAGATCAGGGCGATGCCGTCGACGAGTTCGGGATACCGCGCCGCCGCGATGAGCACGAGCTTGGCCCCCCAACTGATTCCGGCCAAAACGATCGGCAAGGAAGGCTGCTGGTCGCGTAGCGACTTGAGCCACTCGGCAAGGTCGCGGACCAGCCGGCGCCCGGAGGGAGCGTGGCCGCGATCACGCAGGTTCGGACCCGAGCCGCGGCGATCGGGAAACGAGGCCTGATATCCCGCGGTGGCCAGCGTGCGGCCGAGCGAGTGATACCAGCCCGAGTGGCTTTGCACTCCATGAAGAACCACAACCCTCCCCTTGATCGGCGGCGCGGCGGACCAGAGGGCCACGTGGAACGGGTAGCCGTCGGAAGCCTCGAACGTGCGAGATTCGTTTTCCGGCTCAGTCATAAGTGATCTCGCTCCGTTGCGTGACCATGCTTTCGAGGGCCCGGGGATCGACCTGGATTCCCAGCCCCGGACCCGCCAGCGGACAGGCCCAGCCGCCGTAGCCGAAGGTGATGTCCTGCCGCGTGACGTTGGCCCTCAGGATGTGCCGGTCGTAGGACCCCTCGACCCAGCTCAGACCGTCGACGCGGCTGGCAACATGCCGGCCAGCCGCGGACAGGATGGCCGTCTCTCCCGGATGGCAGCCGAGCTGCAGCCCCAGGCCCGACCGCTGAGCCAGGCCGATGATCCGCAACGTGGGAAAGATGCCGCCGCACTTCGACAGCCGGACGTTGAACATGTCGGCTGTCGTCTCCTTGACCGCGGCCACCGCATCGGGATAGCCGCAAAGCGACTCGTCGAGCATCACGGGCACACCGAGCCGCCTGCGCAGGTCCGCGAGCGCCTGAACCTCGGCATGCGGGACGGGTTGTTCCAGTGCCGCGAGCGAGAACCGCAAGAGCGGCTGCACCCGGTCGAGCAGGTCAGCCGCGGGCCAGGCCTCGTTGGCGTCGAGCCGCAGATCGACTCGCGGCCCGAGCAGCCACCGGAACCAACCGACCCGGCGGACATCGTCCTGGCCCTCGACGCCGACCTTCGTCTTCACATCGTGAAAGTGGTACACGTAATACTTGATTGCCGATCGCAGCTCCTTGCGCCAGGAATCGGCCGTGATCGCCGCCCCGTAGCGAACCTTCCTGGGGGCGGCAAACCTGCGCAAGCCGGGAACGCTCGCCAGCTCGACGGCGCGTCCCACGGGCTCGCCGAACACGCGACCGTAGGCGTCCAGCAAGGCCACCTCGAGTGCGCACCGGGCCGCGTTGCCAGCCATGCCGCGAGAGTCGGCTTCGATCTCCGGAACCGTCAACGTTTCCAGGCACCGCACCACCTCGGCGAAATCGCGCGGGTGTCCGATCATCCGCGCCCAGTCGTGCCTGGCCAGCATGGCAAAGGTCGACTCGATCGTCTCGCCGGTCACGTAAGAGCGCGGAACGCCTTCCCCATAGCCGGCCTGACCATTCGCCAGCTCGACCCGGACCACGAGGTTCTCGCTCTCGGTCCGGCTATGCGAGGCGTGCTTGATCTCCTTTTTCAGCGGCACCCGCACGCGAAAAAGCTCGATGCGCCTGATTCTTGTGGTCGAGCGAACCGGACTGGAGATATCCATCATCTCGAACGACCGGGTTCCCAATCTCAAACCCTCCATCCTGGAACGAACGCGGGGCGGGAGCGTCACACCTTAGCGATCATTCTACCGCGCCGGCGGGACCTTGGCCTCCCGGTTTCGGCCCTCCGTCAACGCCGTTTCATTCTCGGATTGAGGTTAACCCGAGTTCCAGCGATTTCTCGGGGTGGCACATGGAGTGGCGGCTCGCCGCTGCCAGGCTCGCCTTGCCCAAGAAGGAGTACAACTCGGTGATCAATCAATGACAGCGTTCACGTCAGGAACCTGACGCGCGCATTTTCGACGGAACAATCAGAGCGTCGCCCAGCCTGGCTGTAAGAGCCAGCCCTTTCAACATGGATACTCAGCCTACTCCATGAGGCGGTAAGTCGAGAAGTGTTTATGCTTTCTGTTATAAACCGGCTTCTTGTCCGGAGGCTTCTTCGGCCCGCGCTGATTTCGGAGCAGCTCTGCCACGTTCACCTGCCGAGCGATCTCTGTCAGCAAGCTTGCCATCTCCTTTGCTCCCAACTCCCGCCAC
>JBAUOX010000391.1:0-3422 GCA_049579985.1 Isosphaeraceae bacterium
GAAGCTGTTCAGCAGCTCGATCGGCAGGACGTCGCGCGACCGGTACCTGATTCGCGTGAGGTCCTGGGTGAAAGAAAGCAGGCCGGACTTGATCGCCGATTCGTTGGTCTCGATCTGCGCGTACCGCGCGTGCGTCCTGGCGTAGGCCTCGGCCACCTCGGCACGTACCCGGTTGAGCATCTCGATTTGCTCGAATCTGCGGACCTGGAGATTGGCGTTCGCGCCCCGGATCAGGGCGACGTTGCCGACGCCAAGGTTCTGGATGGTCCAGTAGGCCATCGCGTCGAAATCGCTCCGGCCCCCGAAGCCGCCGAAGATCGGCCGGACCAGGTTGCTGCCGCCGCCGAAACCACCGGCGCTATAGCCGAGGTAAATCGTCGGCGAGAATGGCAGCGCCTTCGCTTCGTCCAGGAGCAGCAGCCCCTGGATGACCGAGGCGCGCTGGGCCGCCAGCTCGGGCCGGCGCAAGAGGCCCAGGACGATCAGCTCGCCGACGGGAATCGGGTCGGGCACCAGCGGGTGTGGAACCACATAGGCGTCGGTCGGGTGAAGGCGAATCGATGGATCGAGGTTCAATAGCTGGCAGAGCCGCGCCGAGGACGTCAACAGCTCGGATTCGACCTGCTTCAAGTAGGCCTCGCGTCGTTGCAGGTCCGTGGCGGCGCGGTTGGCGTCGGCATATCGACCCTGCCCGGTCACGGCGTAATCGGCCGTCAGCTTGGCGATCGCCTGTGCCTCCTCGCGGGCCTGGAGAGCCACGGCGCGTCGTCCTTCCGACCGGAGCAGTTCACTGAAAGCCAGCGTCACCTTCAGGAAGACCTGGTTCCGGACCGCGATGTTGTCGAACTCGCGCTGCCGCACGAGCTGGCGGCTTTCGAGGTAATTGAAGATTCCCACGGCCGTGTTGCCACCGAGGAAGACTCCCGGGATGTTCACGGTTCCCGCGGCCACCGCGTTGGCGCCGGCCCCGACGTAGACGGCGCTCCGGTTCACCGAGAGGATGTTGCCGTTGGACTGCTGGAGGTTGCCGCTGTGGGTGTCATAGTTCATGCCCGGGTTGATCGAGGGCAGGAACCGGGCCGCGGCAAGCTGGCGCACGGCCACGGCTTCAAGAATTCGCTGCCGGGCCACGTTCAGCTCGGGGTTTTGCACTCCCGCCAGCCGCAGCGCCGTATCGAGGTCGATCGGCTGAACCTCGCGACGCAGGATCGTGGGTGGCGATACCGGCACGGGGAGGGCAAGCCGCCTGTCGGCTTCTTCCTTTTCCTGAATGCGGTCCCTGGTTTCTTCCCGCGGTAACGGCTGGGGAAGGCGATCGGCTGGCTTTGGTGCCTGGGCAACGACGCGTTCGCCAATAGCAACCACAAGCATGGCTGTGGTGATCGCCAGCGCCGGGGTAGTCTTCCGGGTCCAATTCATCAGGGCCTCCTTGCCACAACCCGAGTCGAAGGGCATCCTGCCCTTGTCTCCAGTTAGATCGTCACGGAAAAAAGAAAGACTTGATAGTGAAGGGGAAAGTTGCGGGCCGCCAGGAATCAACAACGGAATTCATTGTTGCTGGGCGTCAGAATTGTAAGGGTCAGTTAAACACTGCAGCCTGTGGCTCCAGAACATGGACGAACCACCGATGAAATGGCATCTGCCAGTAGCCGGCTGGCCCCCTGATCAATGGCAAATGTTAGCAAATTCTCATGATCTCTACCACTTTTCACATTCAACTCAGGAGTCGTTGACACCCGGGAAAACGCGGATAGGATGAATCGATGGGAAGCGGAGCGAGCAGGATTCCAAAGAATGGCTAGAGCTCGATCTCGAATCCGGGTGATCCTCATCCTGCTGCTGGGGACTTCGCTTGCGTGTTTCCCGGCCCGTCCTCTCCCGCTCCTCGGTTCGTCGCTTCCTTCGCTGCGACACAGTCTCGGTCACCTTTCCCAGAAGCCCCAGCGGCTGCGGATGTTCCATTCCGGACCGAGCACCGCTGCGGTGGATCGGCGAACCGAGCGGCGGCGTGAGCGCCGTCCGGCACGCGGCAACCGCCCGGAGCAAGCCTCGGCTGCCCGGGCACGTCTCGCTGGACTACGACCCGAGCCAATCGCCATTGCACTGCCAGTCCATCCGCTGCGCTGCTAGCTGGCTGCGAAACCCTTCATCACTGCACTGTCGCCTGTTCAGTGGCGGGACCGATCGTTCCTGCCGTATCTGCCACCGCGCCGTGGATCTGATGCATATCCTAACATTTCCGAGGGGTTCGCAGATGAATGGATTGATTCGAGCATCGCTGGGCAACCCGTATGCGGTGACGGTCATGTCGCTGACATTGATCGTCCTCGGGTCGCTGAGCATCTTCTTGATCCCGATCGATATTCTTCCCATCTTCAGGAGTCCGGCGGTTCAGACACTGACCTTCTACAACGGCATGTCGGCCACGAGCATCGCGCACGACATCACCAACCGGATGGAGCGGTGGACCGGCCAGGCCAACGGCATGGCGAGGCAGGAGTCGCGGTCGATTCTTGGGGCCAGCATCGTGCGCAACTACTTCCAGGGCGATGTGGACCCCAACGGCGCCTTGACCCAGGTGAACTCGCTGGCCCTGGCGGCCATTCCCAACCTTCCGCCAGGCACCCTTCCTCCGGTGGTGCTGCCGTACGACCCGACATCGACCACTCCCGTGTGCGTGGTGGCTGTGGACAGCGACGACCCGGCGAACAACGAGTCGGTGCTTTACGACGTTGGCCGCTATGAGGTCCGCAACATGATCATGGGCCAGCCCGGGGCGGTTGCGCCGGTCGTCTACGGCGGCAAGGTGCGCGCAGTCATGGCGTACCTCGACCGCCAGAAGATGCAGGCGCGCAACCTCTCCGCGGTCGATGTCATGAACGCGCTCAACGCCGGCAACGTCTTCTTGCCCACTGGCGACGCGAAGTTCGGCGACCTCGACTACGTGATCGATTCCAACTCGATGTACCAGAAGGTCGAGGATATGGGCGATATCCCGGTGCGAATCGAGCCGGGCAACGCCACGTACCTCAAGGACGTGGCCGTGCCCAAGGATGCGAACTACATCCAGACCAACGTCGTGCGGGTTGACGGTAAGCGCGAGGTCTACATTCCCGTCTTCCGCCAACTCGGCGCCAGCACGCTGCGAGTCGTCAATAACCTGAGGGATTCGCTCAAGGAGATGGAAGGCAAGCTCACGCGGAGTGGGATCAATCTGAAGCTCGTGCTCGATCAG
This sequence comes from Isosphaeraceae bacterium, assembly GCA_049579985.1. Taxonomy (GTDB): domain Bacteria; phylum Planctomycetota; class Planctomycetia; order Isosphaerales; family Isosphaeraceae; genus Aquisphaera. The sequence continues at coordinate 3,236 of JBAUOX010000391.1, forward strand.
TCGGTCTATGTGCGGAAATCGATCGAGGCCCTGGTGCAGGAGGGCCTGCTGGGGGCCGTACTCTGCTCGCTGGTCATCCTGATGTTCCTGGGCGAGTGGCGGATGACCGGGATCGCGATCATGACGCTGCCGATCTCATGCCTGGCCTGCTGCGCCGCGCTCTACTTCACGGGCCAGACCATCAACA
>JBAUOX010000392.1:0-22028 GCA_049579985.1 Isosphaeraceae bacterium
TCATCGCCTACAGCGTGCTCCTTGACCGCCCCTACGCCGATGCGCCCGTCAGCGACCTGTTCGTCTTCGGACGGAAGCAAGACCTCGCCTTCGAGAAGCCGGTCGGCGCCAGCGCCAGCCGTCGCCACCACGTCCGGTTCTGGAATTCCAAGGAACTCGGCCGAGGCGGGGTCCCCCTGTGGATCGGGGCGGTAACATTCGACCGCAGCGTCGGTTTGAGTAACCGGACCGGCCAGATCACTCACCACATCGGGCCGGACATCGATGCCGAGCGGGAGGGGCTCTTCGCTGATCTCCGCAAGGGCGGCTGGCTAACCGAACTGTGCCAGGTCACCGGGGTCGGAGCGACCATGCTGGGATGGAACGGGGGCGGAGACCCGTACCACACGGACGGGGAACTCTCGATCGGCGTCCTCGCTTCGGAGGAGGCGCGTGGCCAGACACCTGACCGGCTTGAGAACCCCGTCGCCGTTCGGGTCAAGGAGCAACTTTGGTCGGCAATCCGTCCGTTGCTCCGGTCGTTGCACGGTCAGTGAGCTCGAGGTCACCGGTTCAAAGCGACTTGAGATACTCGATGAGCTGTCTGCGCTGGTCGGGGCTCAGGCTCGTGCCGTACTGGTCGCCCTCATGGCCGGCATTGGAGTTGCCGTTGGAATCATTGACGTTGAACTTCGGGAAGCCGGCCACATCGGTCAGATAGCCGACGCGGACGGGGTCGAACGTGCGGACGCCGATACTGAATGACTTCGATCGGTGCGCAGAGGGTTGGAACAGTTCATCCAGGTTTGGCACCGAACCGTTCTGGAGGTAAGGGGCGGTTGCCCAGATGCCATTGAGAGGGCGGGCTTTGTACTCCACGCTCACAGCCGCATGCTCGAGGAGCACTCCATGAGGACGGGTCGCGCCGAAACGGATTTGCGACAGGTCGTCAGGCGGAGCCGGCCAGCCCGAGCCGAGGATCGTTCCGACGACCTCGTTGGTGACTATCGTTGCAGCACTGGCGTTCGCCGGTATCTTCTGGGTGAACGGAATCAAGTTCACGTTTGCCCCTGCGAGCTTGCCCGAAGGCCCAATTCGATTGAAGAAGTTGAGGTACGTACCAGGATCAGTCTGGTCGGCTTTGATATAGGAAACGATCGTGCGACCGAGGTCCTTCCGGTTGGCGACCAGGGTGTGGCATGTGTCGGGCCTTGTCGCGGAATCCGATTGACAAGCCTACCGTCGTCTGATCACACTAGCTTCAGGTAATCTTGGGCTGTCGACGAGGCTCGAGCGGTGCGATGTCGATCTACTGGCACGAACCCGGGACTTCGAGGGTTGTAGACTCTTGACCCGTAGACGCGCGAATCAGTTTCTGCTGGCCATGTGCTTCATGCTCTACGGTGTCGTTACCCTGAGCGGCCCGGCTCTGCACGCGCTTCCCGGCTTCGGTCACGGATCTGCCGCGCTCACCTCGGAACAAGGAGCGGTGCCTGGGCAGGGTGATCGCGAGAATACCGCGGTCCACGACTGCCCGATCTGCCACTTCCATGCTCAGGGGCAGCTCGTCGCCGATCCTGATAGCTTCCCTTGCACAGACGTCGTGCGAATCCGCGCCGCAGCCGAACCGCAGCTCTCCTCCCCTCTGGCCGTTGATCGGCCATCCATTCCCCGCGCACCTCCCCTCGCCTGACCCTTGCCGCTGGTCGCGCCACGTGTCCTCACATTGACGGCGCGATCCAACAAGGCCCGGACCACTCCTGGTCCACGTCGTGGATCTTCGTAACCTCCGGGCACGCGTATCGCGCACGTCTGGCGATGGAGGTCATGAACGTCCAGACCTCGGCAGCTCGGTGGTGATGCCAGGCTGCGGAGGAACCAGGACCGATTCCGCAATCGCCCGGCCATCATGGTTCGCGACCTCGGTCGTGTTCCATAGCGGGTCGCCATATCCATCAGGTTCGTCACCTGCGACTCCAGGCGGCGTGGTGTAATCCGACACGGACTTCGCGGACAGCCCGGCCTGATCCAGGCCAGGAGCATTTCCCGCAGCCCAGGACGGCCTGCTCCCCTGCCTTAGATTCGATTCATTGAACTTCAGACTTGGCAAACAAGAAAGGGAATTGATCTATGCGAGTATCGCAATCCAGGATGGCGAGGGGTTTTACGCTGATCGAGCTGCTGGTGGTCATTGCGATCATCAGCGTCCTGATTGCGCTGCTGTTGCCGGCCGTGCAATCGGCCCGCGAGGCGGCCCGGCGCGCCCAGTGCGTCAACAATCTCAAACAGATCGGCCTGGCCCTGCACAACTATGAGGAGTCGATGGGCACCTTCCCGCCAGGTTATGTCAGCTCCATCAACATGACGGTCGTCAACCCATGCGATTCTGACCAAGAAATGCAGAACGGGGTTGATCTCGGGGCGGGCTGGGCGTGGGGAAGTATGATCCTCCCCTTCCTGGAGCAACAGCCCCTGTACAGCTCAATCAACTTCAATCTGTCCGTGGCTTATAGGGACAACGACACGTGCAGCTTGACCGCGCTGAGTGTCTACCTCTGCCCCTCCGACGACGGGCCCTCCGTCGTACCGGTCTTCAAGGATCCGCCCGACCCGGCCAATCCCGGCAGCTACAACGCCTCCAACATCGTCGATACGCTGTCGCGGGGCAACTACGTCGGGATGTGGGGCCTCGGTGAGATCTGCGCCCAGTCCGGCGCCACGGACGCTATCAACAATAACGGTCAGACCCCACTTATTAAGGGCCAGCACGCCGGGATCTTCTACCGCAACAGCGCTACGAAGGTCGCTGCCATCACCGACGGCTTGAGTAACACGATCATCGTCGGCGAGAGGAGCCACAACCTGAGCTATGTCACCTGGGTGGCCCGATCGATCAACGGCTGGCTGGGCAAGACGTCGCTGGTCGAGGGAGGGACCGATCAGTTCAACCCCTCGCCCGAGGAGTGCTGGACCCAGGTCATGGGGCCGGTGGGGCTAGAGGACGGTCTCCGGACGATCAACAACCCCGAGGCCCACGTCGAGGACTACTGGAGCCGGCACCCTGGCGGGGCGAACATGCTCTTCGCCGACGGCTCGGTCCATTTCCTCAAGTCGTCCATCAACCCGATTACCTGGCAAGCTTTGGCCACCCGGGCTTTCGGCGAGGTCATCTCGGCCGATTCTTACTGAGCAGAGAAAAAACAGGGTTTCACGGGCGCCAGGTCATCGCGTTTCGAGGACCGTCCCTAGTGCAACCCGGGGATTCCGCTGAACCGTGTCTCTTGTACGATTGGGTGTTCAAGAAGGGAGAATGTAACATGAACCGGCGTGAGATCATTGGCGTGGTCGGGGCGGGACTTGCAGGCATGACCTTGAGGCCATCCGAAGCCCGAGCGCAGCATCCCCACCATCACGACGAGCTCCATGGCGAATGCCTCAAGGCGTGCGAGGCCTGCGCCACGATTTGCAACGAGACGTTCCACCATTGTTTCGACAAGGTCAAGGACGGTCATGCCGAACATCATCGCACCGCCATCGTGACCATCGATTGCCAGGAGTTCTGCAGGCTCTCGGGCGAGTTGATGTCCCGTGAGAGCCCGCTCATTTCGATAGCATGCCTGGCCTGCGCGGATGCGTGTAGTCTGTGCGCGGTCGAGTGTTCAAGGCATGACGACCCGCAGATGAGGGAGTGTGCCGATGCCTGCAGGAACTGCGAGCGGGCATGCCGGGCAATGGCCAAGGCCATCGCGACGGCTCCTCCCGATGCCGCCGAGAAGGGACGCTAGGAACTAGCAACTAAGAACTAGAAACTACGTGATCGCACCCGCTCCCTTGACGGTCTGACCACACCGCTTGGATGATGGTCGGATTGGCAAACCTTCCGTTGCGCGATCCGCCCGGCCGCCCTCGGGCCATGGTGGAAACTCCAGAATCGATGGCCGGCACGCCGGCATTCGTGTCGGCCTGATTGCAATGAGGAGCATGCTTTGATGTTCTTGAGTCATGGACATGGATTCTTTCTTGCCGGTCTCTTTCTCATGAGCGCCACTGCGACGGCCTGCGCCGACGAAGGGATGTGGGTGTTTAACAACCTCCCGCTGGGCACGCTCAAGGCCCGGTATGGTTTCGAGCCGCCGGCGGGATGGGCCGATCATCTGCGGTCGGCGGCGGTGCGGTTCAACAATGGCGGGTCGGGGTCGTTCGTCTCGGCTGACGGGTTGATCATGACCAACCACCACGTCGGCGCCGACACGCTGTCGAAGCTCGGCACGAAGGACAAGGACTACTACCGCGACGGCTTCTTCGCCAAGACCTACGGCGAGGAGGCCAAGGCCCCCGATCTCGAGCTCAATGTGCTGGTCGGCATCGAGGACGTGACCACGCGCGTCACCGCCGGTGTGACTGCCGGCCTGGACGACGCCGCGGCCGAGAAGGCCAGGCGGAAGGCGATGGCCGAGATCGAGAAGGAATCGACCGACAAGACGGGCCTGCGCAGCGACGTGGTCACCCTCTATCAAGGCGGGCAGTACCATCTTTACACGTACAAGAAATACACTGACGTCCGCCTGGTCTTCGCTCCCGAGTTCGACGCGGCGTTCTTCGGCGGCGATCCCGACAATTTCGAGTATCCCCGCTACGATCTCGACGTCTGCTTCTTTCGCGCCTACGAGCATGACAAGCCCGCCCGGCCTCCGCATCATCTGAAGTGGAGCAAGAACGGCACCAGCGAAGGCGAGCTTGTGTTCGTGGCCGGCCATCCCGGTCGGACCGACCGGCTCAACACGCTGGCGAGCCTCGAGTACCAGAGGGACGTCGCGGTTCCCACCACCCTTGATTACCTGCGCACCAAGGAGGCGTTCCTGCTCGAGTACGGCAAGCGCGGGCGCGAGGCCTTTCGTCAGTCCAAGGAAGACCTTTTCGGAATCCAGAACAGTCGCAAGGCGAGGGTCGGGGGCCTGGGAGGCTTGCGCGATCGGGCCTTCATGGCCCGCAAGGCAGAAGGGGAGAATGAGCTGCGCTCGCGGATCGCGACCGATCCCAAAAAGAAAGAGACCTACGGAGCGGCCTGGGAACGAATCGCCGAAGCTCAGAAGACGGCGGCTCGGCTGGTCAAGCCCTTTAACTTCCTCGAACGCGGCTTCGCCTTCGACTCGGATCTGTTTCGAATCGCGCGCACCCTGGTTCGCCTTGCCGAGGAGAAGCCCAAGCCCAACTCGGATCGGCTCAGAGAGTATCGCGACTCCGGCCTGCAGTCACTCGAGCTTCATCTCTTTTCCGAGGCGCCCATCTACCCCGAGTACGAGGAGGCCAAGCTCGCCCATGCGCTGGCCTACTGGAAGAAGAACATGCCCGATCATCCGCTGATCGAGCGCGTCTTGCGGGACCGCTCTGCCGAGGAGGCCGCCCGCGATTTCGTCCGCGACTCCAAGCTGGCCGATATCGCGGTGAGGAAGAAGCTGGCCGAGGGTGGCAAGGCCGCGATCGAGAACTGCGACGACCCGATGATCAAGCTGGCACTGGCCGTTGACGCCGATGCCCGCGCGGTTCGCAAGGAGCGCGAGGACAAGGTCGAGGGAGTGGAGGCCTCGAATTACGCACTGATCGCCAGGGCACAGTTCGAGGACAAGGGCGATTCGACCTATCCCGACGCCACCTTCACCCTGCGGCTGGCCTTCGGTGTAGTCAAGGGCTACCTGGTGGACGGCAAATTCATTCCACCTTACACGACCATCGGCGGGGCCTTCCAGCATGCCGAGGCGCACGGCAACAAGGAGCCCTATGCGCTTCCGGCCTCCTGGCACGAAGCCAAGAAATCGGCAGCCCTGAACCTGGAGACTCCGCTCAATTTCGTCTCCACGGCCGACATCATCGGCGGCAACTCAGGCAGCCCCGTGGTCAACCGCGACAACGAGATCGTCGGCCTGATCTTCGACGGCAATATCCAGTCGCTGGTTCTCGATTACGGCTATGATGACAAGCTCGCGCGTGCCGTATCGGTAGACTCACGCGGCATCGTCGAGGCCCTGCGGTCGATCTATCACGCCGACCGGCTGGTCAAGGAACTGACGGAGCCGTGAGACCCACAATCGATGAACGGTTAAGCCAATGAGCTACGCCGGATCTGCATCCTTGACATGACCGGTTGCGCGCCCTTAAGATCCGGTAAGTCACGTGATGCTGGTGACCGGAACGGCAACCTGCCGAGTCCGGTGAACAGGGAATCCGGTGCGAATCCGGAACGGCCCCGCCGCTGTGACCGAGCGCTCACGAGTGTTCTCCCCTCTTATTGCCATTGTTGGTCCGCCCCGTGTGGGAGCGGACCGATGAGAAGGCCAGACACTCCAGCTCGCAAGTCAGAAGACCTACCAGCACCCGTTCCTGGCCACGCCCTGCGCGGGACGAGCGTTGCCGCAAGAATCTTCCTCTGATGATCGCGCTCCGATCCGGCGCGGCCCTCAGGCGAAGCGCGGGAGGTCGAGCCTGGCGACACGATCTGCAACGGCACGCGATGCCGGTGCGCACCGGCCCGCCACAGTGCCCCGTGGGGGCCTGTCGCAGGAGAGATGACGCGAAAACCGGGGTGGCAGGCGAACCGATCGACCCGAGCTCAGGGAGCGTTTTCGATGCGTGCAGACTTCTCCAGGCGGAAACGATTCCGGCTTCTTGTCCATGCCGCTCTGACCTTGATCTTCACGGTCTGGCTGGGCTGCGACCGGTCGCGCGATGTCATACAGGGTGAGCTGTCCGAGGCGGCCCGGAAGTCGTTGTTCCAGAAGAAGATGGCTGTAAAGAATCGATCGGTGGGCAAGTCGCGTGTCCGCAATCAAGTCGCGAAGGCCCCCGGGCAACGGCCCTGATCGTGAGCATTCCGAGCTGAAAGAGGTGATGCATGAGACCCCATAGATACACGAAATCGATCACCGGGAAACGGTCTGTCGATCGCGCATCGAGGTCGGCTGGCGGCTTCACACTCATCGAGTTGCTGGTGGTGATCGCGATCATCGCCGTGCTGATCGCGCTGCTCTTGCCGGCGGTCCAGTCGGCGCGCGAAGCCGCGCGCAGGGCCCAGTGCGTGAACAACCTGAAGCAGCTCGGGCTGGCGCTGGCCAATTATGAGGCGGCTCAAGGAAGTTACCCATACGGCATGGCCCTCGAGAACTTGGGACCGAACTCATTACTCGGCCCCTACACCTACGACGTGGGCAGCAGCATTTTCGTCCGGCTGCTTCCGTACCTGGAGCAGCAAGTTCTGGCCAGCGCTTACAACACGAGTTTGACGTATGCGGTGGCCGACAACTTGACGGTGGAGGCAACCGGCCTGAGCGTCCTTTGGTGCCCGAGCGATGGGGCGATCTCGGGGCTTCGTGTTCAACTGCCGGGCTGGGGGTGGGATGGATCCACCCAGATCTTTACCTACACCAGTTACGCGGGAAGCATGGGCAACTTCTGCAAGGTGCCGATCAACGTCACGTCCCCGTCCCAGCACATGGCCGTGCTGAACCAGGCCGACGGTCTGTTTTTCTACCTGGGCTGGCCGGGCATCAATCCACCCGTGGCGCCCAATCCGATCGCGCCCCAGAATCCGGGGAGCATCCGGCCGGCGAGTTTGGCCTCGGTCACTGACGGGCTAAGCAACACCCTCGCCTTCGGTGAGAAAGCCCACGGCAAGTTCAGCCAGGTTGCTGACATTAATTATCACATTGATTTTCAATACAACGGGGCCTGGGTCTCGGGCTTTTTCGGCGACACGCTTTTCAGCACGATTTTTCCAATGAATCCTTTCGGCCGCATCAGCGCCGACCCCAACCCCAACGGGGATTACAATTACAGTTACGACAACCAGGAAGACAACTTTTCGATCGCCGCCTCGAGCTTCCATCCCGTCGGCTGCAACTTCGCCTTCGCTGACGGCTCGGTCCGTTTCCTCAAGGATACGATCAACACTTGGCCGTACAATCCAGCCAATGGTCAGCCGAGGAACGTCTCTTACAACTCATCGACATGCCTCTTCTCCGTGACGCCGACCCAGGGAGTCTATCAGGCTCTCTCGACCCGAGCCGGTGGCGAGGTCGTGAGCGCCGATCAGTATTAAGCGATTGTGTGTCGCTCGGACGATGGTGGAGAATGTTCTTGGGGGAAGGGGATGGTTTTCAGCCTCCCTCGAATCCGCCGAGAGCTCCGGGAGAGACGCCCGAAACTCGAGCCCAGGAGGCGCGTGTTTAACATGGACCTCTATGAGGCAATCTACAGTCGCAGAGATGTGCGGCACTTTCGCTCCGATCCAGTGCCGGACTCGGTCCTGATCCGAGTGCTCGATGCCGCCCATCACGCCGGCTCGGTTGGTTTCATGCAGCCGTGGAACTTTGTCGTCGTCCGTGCTCCAGAGCTGAAAAATCGCGTCTTCGACTCATTCGCGCAGGAAAACGCGCGAGCCGCCGAGAACTATACCGGCGATCGGCGGTCGTTATACGATTCGTTCAAGCTGGCCGGAATCATGGAAGCTCCGGTGAACCTCGCGGTCACCTGCGACCGCAGCCGAAGGGGGCCCGCCGTTCTGGGGCGCGACACCATGCCCGAAACCGACCTCTTCAGCACCTGCTGCGCGATCCAGAACCTCTGGCTGGCAGCGCGGGCGGAGGGAATCGGCGTGGGGTGGGTCAGCATTCTCGACCCCGAGACGGTCAAGCGACTGCTCGAGATTCCGCCGGCCGTCGTGCTCGTCGCCTACCTCTGCTTGGGATATCCCATTCAATTTGAGGAAAGGCCCATGCTCGAGCAAGCCGGATGGGAATCCCGCACGCCACTCGACCAGGTGGTTTTCGCGGAGCGGTGGAATCACAGGTGGAGCGCCTTCTCACCCGAGTAGATCAAGTCAGGCCCTGTCCAATGCGTTACCCTTTTTCAGCCCTCGTCGGCCAAGACCAATTGAAGTTGGCATTGTTGCTCAATGCCGTCGATCCGGAGATCGGCGGCGTGCTCGTATCCGGCGAGAAGGGGACGGCCAAGAGCACAGCGGCCCGAGCGCTCGTCGATCTGCTCCCCGCGATTCCTGTTCGCGAGGGCTGCCCTGTCAACTCGGCGCCCGATGACCCGATATCGGAATGGCTGCTTTCTACTTCCGAGCCGGATCGGACGACGGGGCGCGAGATCGAGCGGCCCGTGCCGTTTGTGGAACTGCCGCTCGGGGCGACCGAAGATCGGGTAGTCGGCACGCTCGACTTTGCCGATTCGGGTTTTATCCGTCTCGGCAGGGCGCGGGAGCTGGCGCGGGCCCTCCGGTCGGAATATTTGCCGCTGGAAGACCTGACCGCCGGTTTGCTGCCACTTGTGATCCAAGAGCGCCGGCGATCCGCGGCGCTGGCCTTTGAGATCGGGATGACTGATCGATGATCGCCCGAACGCTGATGATTCAGGGGACGAGCTCATCGGTGGGCAAAAGCCTGTTGGTGGCGGCGCTTTGCCGGATCTTTGCCCGGCGCGGTGTGCGCGTCGCGCCGTTCAAAGCGCAGAACATGTCGAATAACGCCGCCGTTTGCGCCGACGGGTCGGAGATCGGCCGTTCGCAGCAGCTCCAAGCCGCCGCCGCCGGTATCGACCCCACGGCCGACATGAACCCAATCTTACTGAAGCCCGAGGCCGACGCGCGTTCGCAGGTCATTGTGGACGGCCGTCCCTGGCGCACCCAGGAGGCGCGCGCCTATTTCGGTTCGCGCCAGGAGCTCTGGCCGATCGTGGTCGCGGCCCTCGAGCGACTTCGCCAAGCATATGAGCTGGTGATTCTGGAAGGGGCGGGCAGTCCGGCGGAATGCAACCTCCGCGACGTCGAGATCGTGAATATGGCGGTTGCGCGACACGCGGGTTCGCCCGTCGTGCTGGTCGGCGATATCGAACGCGGAGGCGTGTTCGCCCAGTTGCTCGGGACTTTGTGGCTCTTGAGCGACCAGGATCGCGCGCTCGTCCGCGGCTTGATCGTGAACAAGTTCCGCGGCGACGCTTCGCTCTTCGACCTTGGCGTGACGTTCCTGGAGCAGCGTGGAGGCGTGCCCGTGCTGGGAGTCGTTCCTTGGCTCCCCCGGCTGGACCTCCCCGAGGAAGATGCCGTAGCGCTGGATGGTGCGCACGCGGAGGAGCCGGCCGCCAAGACCGGCCTCGACATCATCGTGATCCGTCTGCCCAGGATCGCCAATTTCGATGATTTCGATCCCCTCGCCGCTGAGCCGGGAACCCGCGTGAGGTACGTCGACGCGCCGAACCGACTGGGGCAGCCGAGCGCGATCATCCTACCCGGGACCAAGAGCACCATGGATGACCTGCACTGGCTGCGCGAAGTCGGCCTCGCCGAAGCGATCGTGGAATTTGCCCGGCGCGGCGTACCGGTGGTCGGCATCTGCGGAGGTTATCAGATGCTGGGCCAGGTCATCAGGGACCCGCGGCGAATCGAATCGTCGTCGGCCGAAACCGCTGGTCTGGGGCTACTGCCGACCGAAACCGTCTTCGCGCCAACCAAGCAGACCAACCAGGTTCGCGCAATCGTGCGGGATGACCGCCACTGCCCCGGGAGCCGAGGCCGCGCAGTCGAGGGCTATGAGATCCATCTGGGGCAGACGACCTGTGCCCGCCCGTGGTTGCAGATCTCGCATCGTGGCGGAGTCGTTGTCGAAGCCGCCGACGGTGCCATTTCCGAGGACGGTCGGATCTGGGGGTGCTATCTCCACGGCCTGTTCGCGAATGACCTTTTCCGGCGGGCGTGGCTCGACTCGCTCGGAGGTCGTAAGGGCGACACCGCGGCGTTTCCAAGCGGGCAAGCGACTTCAAGCGGTCACACGAGCTCCGCGGCCAGGCTCGAGCAATCGCTGAGTCGCCTGGCCGACTGCGTCGAAAACGCCATCGACATGAAGAAACTCGAGCGAATCGCGTGGAACTTGACAGGAAAGGGGCAATCAAATGCCAGACGACGTGAACATCGCCCATAAAGAGAAGATGGTCCGCCGGGACGAAGCGTTTGAGGGCAAGATGGCGCGCGCGACGCGCGAGAAGGGACTGCTGATCGTGTATACCGGTGCCGGCAAGGGAAAGACGACAGCGGCCCTGGGGCTGGCGCTCCGCGCCCTCGGGCAGGGAATGAGGGTTGGCATCGTCCAGTTCATCAAGGGAGCGATCCCGACGGGAGAGGCGGCGCTCCTCTCGGCATGGAGCGAGCGAGTCGAGATTCACACCCTGGGCGAAGAGTTCACCTGGAAGACGCAGGACCGTTCCGGGACGGCATCAAACCCCAGCGCGGCATTGAATTCTGAAGGCGCGGCATGACGTCACTCGGTCCGCGAGACATCTGGAACCATCTCGATTCGCTCACGAAACCCGCGCGCAGCCTGGGGCGGCTCGAAGATTTGGCGGCGCGGCTGTGCGAAATCCAGCAGACACTCGCGCCCCAGACGACGCCGCGGCGGATCGTGCTCTTTGCCGGTGACCACGGCGTCGCGGGCTCCGGTGTCAGCGCTTGGCCCTCGGAAGTGACCCGACTCATGGTCAAGAACATCCGAGCCGGCGGGGCTGCCTCGACGGTGCTGGCTCGTCAGACGCAGACCGATGCCGTGCTGATCGATGTGGGAGTGCTGGCGGGGGAATGCGCAGACGACGGAGACTCACAAGCACAGGCCGCTGGAATCCGCTACCGGTCGCGCCGCATTCGCGCGGGCACTCGCGACTTGGCGCTGGAGCCAGCACTTCTGCTCGGCGAGTTTGAAGCGGCAATTCACGTGGGGCGCGACGAGGCTCGCGAAGCCGCGTCGGACGGGATGCGCGTCGTCGCCGCGGGCGAGATGGGGATCGGCAACACAACCCCCTCGGCTTGCCTGGCGATGCTCCTGGCGGATGTCCCGCTCGGGGAAGCCGTGGGCCGGGGCGCGGGAGCCGATGATGCCGTGCTCGACCGCAAGCGCCAGGTCGTCGAACTGGCCGTCGGCCGGGTTCGCCGCCGATGGGCCCGCGAGCCCCTCGCCGCCGTGGCGGCCGTCGCCGGGCTGGAGATCGCCGCGATGGCTGGTTTCTACGCGGAAGCCCATGCCGCCGGCCTCACGATCGTGCTCGACGGCTATGTCGCCGGTGCCGCCGCCCTGATCGCGGAGCTACTGACACCGGGAGCGGCTCGGTCGATGATCGCTGCGCATCTGTCCGCCGAGCCGGGGCACCGGTTCGTACTCGATCATCTGCGACTGCGACCGTTTCTTCACTGGAACCTCCGGCTCGGTGAAGGGACCGGCGCGCTTCTGCTCATGCCGCTGCTGGACGCCGCCGCGGCGATGACCACTCAGATGGCCAGGTTTCAAGACCTCGGCATCAGCCGAAAGATCGAACCGTGAACGAGCCCGATCACATTCCGAGCGGCCGCGCCGTGAGGCTTGTAACCGACGATCCCGGCGAACGCCCCAGCCGATGGCTGGCCTTCGTCGCCGCCGTGCAGTTCTTGACTCGGATTCGGCTGTCCTCCGGGGCGTCTAACGCGTCGAGCGCGCTCGGGCATTGCCCCATCTTCTTTCCGCTTGTGGGCGCCTTGATCGGGATTCTGGCTGCGGCATCGACGGGCTTGGGAGCTTTGGTCTGGCCACCGTGGCTGGCCGTCTTGGTCGCACTGGCGTTTGAAGCGTGGCTGACAGGCGCGTTGCACGAAGACGCGGTCGCGGATTTCTGCGACGCCTTCGGAGGCGGCCACACGCGCGATCAAGTCCTGACCATACTGAAGGACAGCCGGATCGGGGCTTTCGGTGCCCTGGGGCTGCTATTCGCGGTTTCGCTTCGGACGGGGGCCATGATCACGCTCGTCATCCAGTGGGGCGTGGCGGGTTGGCCACTCTGGTCATCCGCGTTTATCGCGAGCTCGGCGATGGGCCGCTGGGTCATGGTCCTCGCGATGGGCCTCTTCGCACCGGTCGCGGGGCGGGAGAGCCTCGCTTGCACGATCGGCGGCGCCTTGGCCCGCCGGGAGCGGGTCGAGAGTGGTTTGTGGGCCCTCGCAGCGATCGCTCCTTTCGCCGTGCTGTTGCCGCTTCAGTTTCTCTTCGCGGTCGCGTTACTGATCCCTGTCGTGGGAGGACTTCTTCACCTCGTGCGTCGAAAGTTGGGCGGCATGACGGGGGACTGCCTCGGCTGTGTCGGATACGTCAGCCAGGTTGTCGTGCTCCTCGCCGCCGCCACGAAACAACCATGGGGCCCGCTCTCATGAAGTCCGGCTTGATCCTCGTTCGACATGCCCCTGTGGCCGACCGTTACCGTGGCCTTTGCTATGGCCAGAGCGATGTCGAGCTCGGGCCGATAGGCGCAAGACGCAGCCGCGAGCTAGTCGAATCGCTCGCCGCCTTGCCGGTCGATCGGGTCGTTCATAGCGGTCTGTGGAGGACAAGGTTCCTGGCTGAACAACTCGGCGAGCGACTGGGCCTGCCGGCGCTTCGTTTCGACGCGCTCCGCGAGCGTGATTTCGGCCGATGGGAATTGCGGCCTTGGGACGAGCTCCATCGCGAGCACGGTGGCGCCATGATCAAGGTCGTTTCCGAACCGGGCGCTTATCGCCCCGGCGGCGGAGAGACGACGTTCGAGATGCGGGATCGCGTGCTTGAGTGGTTCAGGAAATTGCCGCGAGAGGGCCTGACCATCGCCGTGACGCATGGCGGCCCGATCGCGGCTTTATTGGGAACACTCCGCCAGTTGCCCGTGGCCGCGTGGCTGGACCTGATCCCCCCATGCGGCGAGTGCGTTCGGATCGAACTCAAGAAAGTCGTTTAAGGCCCACAATTTCATGGCCCGAATCATTCTCATCCTCGGGGGAGCTCGCAGTGGTAAGAGCCGCTTCGCGCAGCAGTTGGCCGAGCGGATCGGCGGGGCCGACGTCCTGTTCGTCGCGACGGCCGAAGCCGGTGATAGCGAGATGGCCCACCGCATCGAAGCACACCGGAATTCCCGCCCCCGCGCCTGGAGCACGTTGGAGAAGACGACGGGCGTTTCAATCGCCTTGGCCGGCGCATCCGCGCGATACCAGGTTGTCCTGATCGATTGCTTGACACTGCTGGCGAGCAATGTCCTCATGAGCTGCCGAGATCCCCTCGACGTGCCAACCGCCGACGAACGGATGCGTGCCGAGACCGACGACCTGTTGGGCGCCTGTCGCCAGCGCAAGGGAACCGTCATCATCGTTTCGAGTGAGGTAGGGCAGGGTCTGGTTCCCGACAATCCGCTCGGCCGTGTCTATCGAGACATTCTCGGCTGGACGAATCAAGCCGTCGCCGGCCAAGCCGACGCCGTGTACTTGATGGTGGCTGGGCTGCCTGTCGAAGTGAAATGTCTGGCAACAACCTGTGAGCAAGCCGCGGCGACAGCGTCGCGAGAGACATAGGGACCGCCGTTTTGGCCGCGACGAATAATGAAACGACCACATATTGTTACCAATATACTAAGATGCGTGGTTGCACTTCTCTCCCTCTTCGTTGCGGGTTGCGGAGGCAGGACGAGCGTTTCCGGCCCGGCTGAGCGGTTGCGCGACCGCGAGGCATTGTCCGCCCCAGAGCCGGCGAGAGCGGCAACTTTTCCCATGACCGTCGTCGACGGACTGGACCGCAAGGTGACGCTTCCGCGCGTGCCCGCGCGAATCGTGTCGCTGGCCCCCAAGAATACCGAGCTGCTTTTCGCGATCGGGGCGGGAGAGCGGGTTGTGGGAGTCACCAGTTTTTGCAACTTTCCCCCCGAGGCACGGAGGCGAGAGCGCATCGGCGGGTTTTCGAGCAATAGCCAGAGCCTGGAAAAGATCGTCGCCCTCAAGCCGGACCTGGTCGTCGCGGCCGATGAGCTTCAATGGTCGAGCATCACCGAGCTCGAGCGATTGGGTGTCCCGGTCGCGTCGCTGGGAGCCGAGTCGCTCGCGGGTCTGTACCGCGAGCTCGATCTGCTCGGTCGCTTGACCGGGCACGAAGACGACGCGGCCCACCTGAGCAATGTCATGAAGCGCAGGGTAGAGCGCGTGGTGGAGACGGCCCGAACGATCAAGCCCGAGCAACGAGTCACAGTCTTTTATCAGGTCTGGTCGGAACCGCTCACGGCCGCTGGCGCCGGTTCGTATATCGGTGAACTGATCCAGATGTGCGGATGTATCAACGTCGTCAGCGATGCCAAGGAGTGTTATCCGCACATCAGCCAGGAAGTGTTGTTCGCTCGGAACCCGGAAGTGATCCTTGCTCCGACGGCTGAGGCCGAACCGGTAACAATTGAGCGGCTCCGGATGAGACCGGGGTGGAATAACCTCCGGGCCGTCCGGAACAACCGGGTTTACCTGATCGACGGCGATTTGATCTCGCGCTGCGGGCCGCGATTGGTGGACGCACTGGAGGTCATGGCAAGAGCGCTTTACCCCGATCGTTTCGGCACCGCCATCGATCGAGCGCCTGGAGCTCGCGCAACTGGAGAGGAGCCGCGACCGTGAAGGCTCCCACGATAACGCTTGGTTTGCTCGCGGCGATCTTGGTTGCGAGTACAGTTCTTAGTCTCGGCGTGGGAGCGGTATCGATCCCGGCCGGCCGCGTCATGCAAATCCTTGTGGAGCCACCGGTTTCGGGAGCGGGTGCAATTGACGTGACGATCGTCTGGGAGCTGCGGTTGCCGCGTCTCTTGCTGGCCGGTTTGATCGGCGGGGGACTGGGCGCTGCGGGCGCTGGTTATCAAGGGTTATTTCGAAATCCGTTGGCGGATCCGTTCGTCATCGGCGCCTCCAGTGGTTCGGCCCTGGGGGCGACGCTGGCGATCGTCGCTGGGCTGCAAGAGAGCGTTTTCGGCATGGGGGCGGTGTCAGCCGCGGCGCTTCTGGGCTCACTCCTGGCTGTTGCGGCCGCTTATGGGATCGCCTCGATGGGACGGCAGGTTTCGATCCCGTCGTTGCTCTTGGCCGGAGTGGCCATCAGCAGTTTTATCATCGCCTTGGTGTCGCTCCTCATGTTCTTGAACGACGAGAAGCTGCTTACAATCTTCAGTTGGTTGATGGGGAGTCTCTCCGGTCGAGGATGGCCGGTGCTCTGGACGACGGCTCCGCTCGTGCTGGCGGGTGGCCTGACCGTGTGGCTCCAGTCGCGGTCGCTCGATTCGCTCACGTTCGGTGAAGAGACGGCGGTATCGCTCGGCTTGCGACTCGGAAGGTTTCGCGTGCTGGTTGTCGTCGCCGCCAGCTTGGCGACCGCCGCCGGCGTGGCGGCCGGGGGCATTATCGGGTTCGTGGGACTGGTCTCTCCGCACGTCGCCCGGCTCTTGGTCGGCGCTCGGCACGTGCTGCTCATCCCAGCGAGCGGGCTCCTGGGGGCACTCTTGCTCCTGCTCGCCGACGACCTGGCCCGAACAATCGCGGCCCCCGCCGAGCTCCCCGTCGGCGTGGTGACCGCCCTGCTTGGGAGTCCATTCTTCCTGGTCCTCCTGAAGACACACCGGCGCGAGTTGGGAGCGATGATTTGAGCACCCTCGAAGCACGCGACCTTTCCTGTGGATACGGCCGTCGCCGGGTTCTCGAGGCGCTCAGCTTGGCAGCGCGTGCCGGCGAGGTCCTCGTCCTGCTCGGTCCCAACGGGGCGGGCAAGACCACGTTGCTTCGGGCACTCGCGCGCCTGCTTCGACCGATGCACGGTTCAGTGCTCCTCTACGAAGAGGACATCTGGGCGCTGCGAGCCGATCAAGTCTCGCGGAGAGTGGCGATCATGCCGCAGACCGAACGGCGCGACTGGCCGCTGACCGTGGAAGAGTCGGTCCGGTTCGGCCGTGTTCCGCACCGCGGCTGGTTGCTACCCTATCGCGCCCTTGATCGGCGGATCGTCGAGGAGGCGCTTGGGAATATGGGGCTCTGTGCGGTGCGCGATCGCCCGATCACGGAACTTTCCGGGGGCGAGTGGCGGCGGATGATCATCGCGCGGGCTTTGGCTCAGGAAGCCGGCGTCCTGCTCTTGGATGAGCCGACTGCCGGCCTGGATTTGAGGTTTCAGGCCGAAGTCCTGCGCCTGGTCCGCCGGTTGGCGACCGAGCGTGGCCTTGTGGTCGTCCTGACGCTGCACGATTTGAACCAGGCCTCGCTCTACGGGCATCGGCTCGCGCTCTTGTCCGAGCACTCGCTCGCGGCTTTGGGCGCTCCCGAAGAGGTGCTCACGGAGGAGCTGATCAGCCGGACCTTTGGAGTGCCCGTCACCGTGACAAGGCATCCGGTCTACGGCACCCCACTTGTGGCCCCGCTGGCTGAGCTCTTGTAGTACACGCGGGACGACTGTACTACAATTGACAGGGTTGTTTCTGCGCGAGCTTTGAGCGATGGCTTCCTTACCACCCGAACTGCCCATCCTCTGGCTGGCCTTCCTACTGGACCTTGTGATCCCGGAGCCGCGGAACGCGCTTCATCCTGTGGCCTGGATGGGGATGGCAATCGGGGCTCTCGAGCGCCTTGTGCCGAAGCAGGGTCGCTGGAAGCTTTTCTGGGCGGGCGCGGCGATCGTGCTCGTGGGTTGCGCGCTCTCCGCGCTTGTGGGGCTGTTGCTGCACTCGGGTTTCCGCAAACTGCCTCCGCCATTCTCGATTCTCGGCGAGGCCTTGGTGCTCAAGTTGATGTTTTCGGCCCGCTCTTTGGTGAACGCTGGCGAAGCGGTTCGAAGGGCGCTGGAATCGGGCGAGCTGGAAGCAGCCCGGCGCCTTGTCGGCTGGCACCTGGTGAGCCGGGACACCTCGAGACTCGATGATTCCCAGGTCGCCGCGGCCACAATCGAATCGTTGGCCGAAAACGCGAATGACTCCATCGTCGCTCCGTTATTATTTTATGCGATCGCCGGCTTGCCCGGCGTGCTCGCCTATCGCTTCATCAATACCTGCGATGCGATGCTCGGCTATCGAGACCCCGAGCGCGAATGGTTGGGAAAATGCTCCGCCCGTGTCGACGACCTGGCCAACGTCATTCCGGCGCGGTTGACGGCCGCCCTGATCATCCTGGCGGGCGTTCCCATGGGCGGAAGCGTTCCTCGAGCGGTTCGGACGTGGTTCCGTGACTCGCGCGCGACCGCCAGCCCCAACGCGGGTCATCCGATGAGTGCGGCGGCCGGAGTCCTGGGCGTCGAGCTGGCGAAGTGCGGACACTATCGACTCGGGCCGGGAGAGCGCCTGCCGGCGGCTCGCGATATCGCGCGGGCAAGGCGACTGGTTTGGAGTACCACACTTCTTGCAATGTTGGGAATATCAGTGATTAGGATCATTATGTGAGGACTCGCCGTTAGGGGCTGCCTTTCTCAAACCCCGACGAGAGGCGAGCCGGCTGGGGAGTTCCGGGGACACGTGGGAGTTCCGGGGACACCATACGTAACTGCTTGGGCGAATCGAACATACAAGGACGGTCATTGCGCCGTATGGCCATCCGGCAGGCACGCCTGGAGCCACTGGCATTGAGCGCCTCCGGCCACGAGAGAGTTACCGAATAACGTCACCTCTCCGGCCCAGTTTCAGGCCGTTCTCAACCAAGCCGATGGTTTGCACTTCTTATATAGGCTGGCCGACGATCAATCCCCCCGTGCAGCCCAATCCCATCGCGCCGCTCAATCCGGGTAGCGTCCGCCCCGCGACCCTCGCTTCGATCACCGACGGCCTGAGCAACACGATTGCTTTCGGTGAGAAGGCCCATGGCAAGTTCAGCCAGGTTCCTGCCGACTATAACGACTATGACGACAACGGAAACTGGGTTTCGAGCACCTGCTTCGGCGACACGCTTTTCACCACGATCTTTCCCATGAACCCCTTCAGCCGGATCGGCTACGACTCCAGTAGTAGTGGTTTTTATAGTTACGACAACCAGGAATCCAACGTTTCGATCGCCGCCTCCAGCTTTCATCCCGGCGGCTGCAACTTCGCCTTCCTCGACGGTTCGGTGCGGTTCCTCAAGGATACGATCAACACTTGGCCGTACAATCCAGTCAATGGTGAGCCGACGAACGTCACCTACAACTCGTCGACATGCCTCTTCTCCGTGACGCCGACCCAGGGAGTCTATCAGGCTCTCTCGACCCGAGCCCGGGGCGAGGTGCTGAACGCGGATCAATACTGAGCCGAAGACTTATGGAAATGCGGCCGGCATGCCGGATCGTGTCACTACCATCCCCAGCTCCCCGGTCCGCCCTTGAAGGGACCGACGATCTGGCGGGTTACCCAGCCGCCGTAAAAGTCGCCGGGCTGGGGCTGAACTTGCTCGTCGTCCACCCAGCAGCGATCGACCTTGCCGGCGTAGAAGGCCAGGTGGTCCTTGATCGCGCGGAAGGCGGGCGTCGGGTCGGGATAGGACCAGGCCGCATCGGCGGATCGTCTGTCGCCCACGGCTAGGGAGTGATAGACCGCCCTGCCCTTCCATTCACAGACAGTCGATCGGGTGGGTGAGGGCACCAGGAATGCTTGCCAAATATCCGCTGGTGGGATGTAGTAGACAGGAGGATGGCTGGTCTCGAGGACTCGAAATGCTCGGCTGGTCTGGGCGATGATCTGGCCATTGAACTCGGTCTTGATAGTCCGGGAGTACGATTCCAGGCGCGGCGGGCGAGGATAATCCCAGACGGATTCTTGACCGGGTCCGGGTTCGATGCGAACTGTTTTCATGAGTTTCCTCCGGTTGATTGCGACGATGAGAGTGTAGGCAGCCTCCTCCTCTTCGCCCACCTGAATGCAAGCGCCGACACGAGATGAACGGAGAAGCGCCATGCGAGCAGTTGCGATCAATGAATATGGTCCAAGCGAGAAGCTGACCCTCGTTGACCTGAAAGAACCCAGTCCGCGGCCGGACGAGGTGCTGATCCGGGTGCGGGCGGCTGGGGTCAACCCGGTGGACTGGAAGATTCGTAGCGGGATGTTGAAGATCGTCCTCTGGTTGAAATTTCCGTTCATCCCGGGATTCGACATCAGCGGAGACGTCGCGGCGGTCGGGTCGCGGGTCACCAGGTTCAAGCCAGGCGATCCTGTCTATGCCATGCTCGGTCCGCCCCGGGGCGGCGGCTATGCGGAACTGGCAGTCGCCCCCGAGTCGGCCGTGGCGCGCAAGGCACATTCGCAGAGCTACATCGAGGCGGCCTCGATGCCCGTCGCCGCTCTGACGGCCTTGCAGGGCCTCCGCGATCTCGGCCGGCTGAAGCCCGGCCAGTCGGTCTTGATCAACGGGGCATCAGGAGGAGTCGGGACCTTCGCTGTGCAGATCGCCCGGGCCCTGGGCGCCCGGGTCACGGGAGTCTGCGGACCGAAGAACGTGGGACTGGTCCGAAGCCTCGGCGCCGAGATGGTGCTTGACTACACCAAAGAGGATTTCACCGCGCCTGGCAAGGCTTATGACGTGATTCTCGATGCCGTGGCCAAGAGCTCGTTTGCGAACTGCCGAAAGGTTCTGGCGCCGGCGGGGACGTACGTGACGACGCTTCCCAATGTGGACGTCCTGATCCAGGGGATGGTTCTTTTGCCGCTCCTGAGCCTGGTGGGTCAGTGTCAGCGTGCCCTGACGCTGTTCGCCAAGGCACGCTGGCAAGACCTGGAGTACCTGGCAAGCCTGGCCGATGAGGGTAAGCTGAAGCCGGTCATCGACCGGGTCTACCCGCTTGACCAGGCGCGCGCAGCGCATGACCAGAGCGAGTCCGAGCGAACCCGTGGGAAGATCGTACTGGAGATCCGGTGAGCGGAATGGCGCTGCTCGATCAGACATCAATGATGTAGATGTCGATATCGTTAGTGATTTTCATCAGCCGTTCGAGAATCGAGCTGCGCGTCAGTCGGCGGTACCAGGGTTGGCGGCTCTTGCCGATAACGATGACCTTGATGGCATATTCCTGGGCGAAGGCCCACATCGTGCTGGCGACGTCCGGCCCGCGAAATTGCATAGGAATGCCGCCGAGCTGCTGGGCCAGCTCGAGGGTCTTGCTCAGGACGCGCTGGGTGGCCGCGTCGATGCGGGTCAGGTCTTCGGATGGGGTCTGGACGTAGACGGCGTACCAAGGGGCGTTGAGCCGATCGGCGACGCGCGCCGTCTTGCGCAGCAAGGCGGACGCATTGGGGCTCAGGCTCGAGACTCCGACCATGACCCGATCCGTCGTGGCGATCGGGGCCTGGTCGGCCTCGGCCCGCCGCGTGCGGCGATCGATCAGGTGAGCGATCTCGGTGAGCGTGATCTCGCGGAGCCGGGTCAGGTTGGCCGGGGTGAAGAAGTGCTCGAGCGAGGAGTTGACCCGGTCCTCGGGGTAGATCTTGCCGGTTTTCAGTCGCTCGATGAGGTCCTCGACGGAGACATCGACATTGACGATCTGGTCGGCCTCGGCCAGGACGCGATCGGGGAAGCGCTCCTTGACCTTGACGCCGGTGGTCCGCTCGATCTCGTCGTACAGGCTCTCGAAGTGCTGGATGTTGACCGTCGTGATCACGTGGATTCCGGCGAGCAGCAGCTCTTCCACATCCTGGTAGCGCTTGGAATGCTTGCTACCGGGAACGTTGGTGTGCGCCAGCTCATCAACCAGGCAGATCGTGGGGCGCCGAGCCAGGATGGCGTCAAGGTCCATCTCGCGGAGCTTCACGCCGCGATATTCGATGATCCGGGGAGGGACGACCTCGAGGTCCGCAATCTGTTCCAGGGTCTCGGCACGGCCATGAGTTTCCACGATCCCGATGACCACATCGACGCCTTGCTTCTTGAGCCGCTGCCCTTCGCGGAGCATCGCATAAGTCTTGCCGACCCCCGCCGCCGAGCCGAGATAGACCTTCAGCCGTCCCCGGGCCTGACGGCGGATCAGGTTCAGGAATTGCTCGGGAGTCGGGCGGGAGGGTTCGGCGATGGGCATGACCATGCTCCGAGGTTCACTCCGAGGTGTGCGCCCCATCGAGAGCCAGGTTGAGCTTCAGGACGTTGACGCGAGGAGGCGCGCCGATGATCGCGCCCGAGTGATCGATCGCCCGGGCCAGCAGCTCGCGGACTCGAGCTTCGGGAATCCGACGAGCGGCGGCAACACGACCAACCTGGTACTCCGCGGCTTCCGGGCTGATGT
>JBAUOX010000393.1:0-4381 GCA_049579985.1 Isosphaeraceae bacterium
CCGCGGCCGGGTCCTTGATCAGGCTACCCAGGTCGATGAGCGCGACGGGCCAGTTCTGGGCCTTCAGGCGCTCGACGAAATCGAACCGGCGAATCAAGCCGCCAAGCTGACCCTGGGTGCAGCCGCACGGCTCGAGATAACCGTCCATCTGACCCGAGATGATCAGCACGCCCCGCGGCGTGGGCCAGTCGGCCAGCAGCTTGCCGGACCGGACGCTCTCTCCGCCGGACGTTGCCGCCGGCCTGGCGGACGTCGCAGCGGTCGAGGGAGCCGATGTCGTCGAGGTGGACGAGGAGCATCCGATGTAGGTCAGTACAGTCACGGCCAGCAGGACGCCCAGGCACGCTCTCTTG
The DNA here is from genome assembly GCA_049579985.1 of Isosphaeraceae bacterium. Classification (GTDB taxonomy): domain Bacteria; phylum Planctomycetota; class Planctomycetia; order Isosphaerales; family Isosphaeraceae; genus Aquisphaera. The sequence goes on from JBAUOX010000393.1 coordinate 354, forward strand.
GGAAACTGCGACATTGACTTCCTTTCCTGATCCGGAGCCAGGATGGGACAAGCCGCAGTCATGGTCCCGCGGCTTGATTCCCGGATCTTCCGCCGGCCAATCGCACACCCGGACGCGCCGGCGTCCTTTGCTTGTGAACCTGGATCCTTCGGCCACGCGAAGTCTAGCGTTCCCGGGCGCCTCGGTTAAGACCAATCTCGGCTCACCGTGAAGTAAGATTTCAATCCAGTCATACCTTAAAGCGAGAATATCAGGATCGGCATCCTGTCGTCCGAGACCCCTCACTCCGACCCCACGACGATGTTGACGGGAACCTTGAGCTCGCCGACCTTGGGGTGGTCGGTCTGGAGGATGATCTCGTCGTCGATGAGGCCGGGGGATGTTCCCGGCGGCACGGTCACAGTCAGGCGGTATCGTCCCTTCTGGGTCGGCGTGTCGTTGGGTGCGATCGAGACTTCGAGCTTTTCGGGCTTGCGAATCACCTTGAAGCTGGTCGGCCGGCCTTCCCGGACCAGTAGGATCATCTGGTCCGAGGCGCCTTCCTCGCTCTTGACCGCGACCATGCGCAGGATCGAGGGCCTCAGGCTGATCGGACCGGACGCCACGCCTGCGAGCACAAGCGGGTACTTGGGCTGGTCGGGGTGGTCGGTCTCGATGACCAGCTCCTCGCGGAAAGTCCCCAGGGGCATGCCGGGCTTGATCTCGAGCTTGACCCGGTACCCCCCTTTGAGCTTAAGTTTCTCGAGTTCCCCGGGCGCGAGCGGAACCGGCTTGGCGACGATCAGATTCGGCTTCGAAGTGCTGAGATTCTTGATCTTCAACTCGGGATGCTCGGGCGAGAACACGGCGAGCGAGATCTCCCTGACCTGATCGTTGGAAACGTCTCCGATCGTGAGGACTCCTTCGTGCGGATCGGGCAACACCACGATAGGGCTGTGGACCATACCGTGGACCCTGAGCTCGAACTCCGGCCGGCTCGGGTCGTTGGTGCCGATCGTCGCCCCTTTGGAGAACTCGCCGATCGCGTCCTTGGTCTTCCATTCGAGCTCGATCTCGGTGGATTCGCCCGGCTTGACGACCTCCCGGCTCCCTTCCCCCTTGAGCTTGGGGATGGTGCAGGTGCAGGTGGAACCGAGCAGCCAGATCTCGAGATCGCCTTCGCCCGTGTTCTTGACCTTCCACTTCCGCGTGCTCGTCTTCTGGGTGGACAGCTCTCCGAATTCATGAATCAGCGCACCCTCGACCTCGACCCGAGGCTGAGGTCCCTCTTTCTTGCCGCCGGCCGGCAGATTCCAGGTCGGGCTCGAGCCCGTCCCATACTGAACCACGAGGGTCGCCGCCGCGGCCAGCACGACCACGACCACCGACAGAATGACCCACCGCAACATGATGGCATGACTCCGGCTCAATAAACCGAAACAATGACGGCAATGATGACGCTCGAGGCGCGATCAAATGACGTGCGTTCGCTCAAAGGCGATGCCGGTTGGCGTCGAGAAAGCTCATGGTCGTCCCGGCACGGTCCCGCATCCTTTACGATTCTTTATCTTAAATCCCGCCATGGATCATGGTCAAGCCGTGGCAAGCGGCCGCCCAGGGCCGTTCCATTGCGGATTTCGGCCGTGATCGGGAGGGCGCGGCCACTGCTTTGCACAGGTTTGGCTTACCCGCCACCGGCGGATTTTAGGAGACTGTAGCATCGCTACCGGGGCCGATTCGAAGATCGCTCGGCAGGAACAGGGAGAATCGACTTGGGACCCGCTCAATGCCTCCGAGTTGGCCCCCAACTCGGCGAACGGCTTGATCCCTAGCCTAATTGCGTGGGCCAAGTCCCAACCGCCCGGTAACGATGCTATAGTCTCTTTCATTCTCGGATTAGGGTTGACACGAGTTCCACCGACTTCTCGGGGTGGCACATGTAGTGGTGGGTCGCCGCCGCCAGGCTCGCCTTGCCCGAGAAGGAGCACAAGTAGATGATCAAGTTCCTCAACATGGCCATCACCTGCGGCCCTGACCCCTTGCACACCCGGCCGGCGTCCTCCTTCAACGTCCCGTCCCGCCGCCCGTGCAGCCCGTTCTCGATCCCCCAGTGCGACCGCACACTCCCCGGCACCTCCGTGGCGCCGGCCCGCTCCCGTGACAGGCTGGTGATCCCGAAGACCACTTCCACCTCGACCTTCTCATCCGTACGCTGCTCGCGCTGCAGGCGGAACACTTGCCGGCAGGCCGGCCAGTCGTTGTTCAAGTATTCCTCCAGCCAAGTCGTCAGTTCCAGCGTCCGCTTCTCGATCCGGCCATGCCCCTTGTCCACCGTCGTGGCCCGATCCAGGCATGCGGCGCGGCGCGCGATCTGGAGGGAAGCTCCAAAGGTGTCCGGAACCGTTTCTTGATCGGCCAGAATATGACGCTTCGTCCCCGCGAGCGGCCCAAGCAGGAACCTAATCGGTTCCCGACACCTTTTCTGTCCCCGACACCTTTTCTGTCCCCAAGTCGGCGGAGGGGGCAAGTGCCGACCCGCGGCCAGTACCCATCTCGCCCGGTCCTCGGCCAGTTGGGTGACGCTCTCCGTCTGAGGCCTGTCTCCCAGGGCATTGCGAATCTGGGCGGCCAAGGCGCGGTAAGCCGCACGGGATAGCCGTGTCGCCGCAGGTTGGACCGCTCAGTTGGTTCGGGTTTGGACTTGAGGCAAAATGTGACCTCTGTTAAGTTGCCGCGACTCTCGAGTGGAATAGTCTCGCGCGCAGGCCTTTGATCGTTACAGTGCCCCGCCGCTACGGGATCGGGGAGGCGTGGATTGTGCGGCGATTCGGAGGCTGCCCGCACCGCTTTTCCGTTGTTTTCCGTTCGTCATCGCGTCTTCGATCGTTGAAAAGATCCCAGGCCAGACCGGCAAGGAGGCCCCTGGCATGAATCGCCGCACTGCCGTGATGCTGACGATGTTGCTGGGGGTTCTCCTCCCGCGAGCTCTCTGGGCACAGGACGCCCGGAGTCGCCGGACCTCGGGCTCCCAGTCGAGCCAAGGCAAGACCCTCCGGCCCGTCGGCGAGAAGGACGCGGGGGGCGACGCCACGGATGATCGCGACGAGCCCGGTCCCAGCGCGGACGATCCGCCGGCCGGGCTGCTCCATGAGTCCGGATTTCAGATGCGCACTTATGACATCGCACGTTACACCAAGATCGCCCAGGGCCAGCAGAACCCGCAGAAGGCAATCATCGAGTGGATCTTCCGCCGAACCGGAACGGCCGACTGGCATGGCGAGAAGATCGCAGTGCTCTGCGCCAGCAAGACTCAGGTTCGGGCTTACAACAGCCCGGAGATCCTCAAGCAGGTCGGCGAGGTCATCGAGCGGTTCACCAACGCGACCGAGGACATCCTGGCGGTGCACGTGCGGTTCTTCGTCTCCTCCGACACCCGCTGGCGGCACTCGGTCTTCTCACAACTCACACCCGTGGGCAACGGTCCCCAGGGGCAACAGATCTGGACGCTGCGCATGTCGGACGCGGCGCTTGTCATCTCGCAGATGCAGCTTCAGCAGGGGGTCCGCAAGATGGCCGATGAGCGGGTCGAGATGGTCAACGGCCAGGTCCTGACGATCCGCACGGCCGAACCACGCACGTTCGCCGGCGGCATGCAGCGCGAGAGTGCCGCCGGTCAGGGCTACACCCCCCGCGCCGACAAGCTCGAGGAGAGCATCATCCTCAAGCTGAGCCCGCTCTTGACCTTCGAGGGCGATTCGGTGGATGCGTCGCTCGATCTGACCGTCAACACCGTGCGGATGTTTCATCGGACGAAGGTCATTGCCCCCCGCGAACAGGGTCCGCCGGAGATGTCGATCGACGTCCCCGAGGTTTCCATGACCCACCTCGACCAGACGGTCAAGAACTGGCCGCTGGGGCAGACCCTGCTGATCACTGGAGGCATCCATCCGGGGATACTGGACAAGAAAGGCGGCTGGCTGGGCACGCCGATCGGTGCTCCGACCAGCACCGAGGTTCTCGTCTTTCTCGATGCCGAGACCGTCAGCCGC
>JBAUOX010000394.1:0-1510 GCA_049579985.1 Isosphaeraceae bacterium
TCGGCGGCGGATCGGTGCCGCTCGAGCGCATCGCGGACAAGTTCGGCCGCGTCGGCCGGCTGCTGATCAAGCGCCACCCGGCCTTGCTCGATCCGGGTCAGATCGAGCAGATCGTTGATCATTCCCAGCAGTCGGTCCGAGTCCTGTCGCGCGGCCAGGAGCAGTTCGGTCTGCTTGGTCGACAGTGGACCGACAGCCTCCTCAAGCAGTAGATGCACGACCATCTGCAGGCTGGTGAGCGGCGTCTTCAATTCGTGGCTGACCGTCGAGATCATGTCGCTCTTGAGCTGGTCGAGGAGGTGAAACTTGGTCACGTCGGAAAGGACGACCGCGGCCCCCAGCAACTCTCCCGAATCGCTGCGGATCCGCAGCACCCGAGGCAGAAAGTAGCGGTCCTGGTTGCCGTCGCGCAGGAAGATCGCCTGCTCCAGGCTCAAGGGCAGGTAATCGGCCTGCCCTCCCAGCACCGAATCGAGGTGTGGCTTCAGCGCCGCCGGCGCAATCCAGGGCAGCGCGTCGCCACTGGGCGCCGGTATCGCCTGCAAGAGCCGTTGCGCCGCGGGATTGGCACGCTCGACCCCTCCCTGGGGATCGACCACGATCACGGGGTCCGGAAACGAGTCGATCGTCGCCTGGGCCGTCTTTTGCGCTCGCAGCAGGCGGACTGTACCCGCCTCACGGTACTCGCGAATTGTCCTGGCCATCGCGTTGAACGCTTGGCCGAGCTCTCCGAGCTCGTCCTTCGTGGTCGCGGGCACAACCTGGTCGAGGTTGCCCTGTGAGACCGCTCGCGCCCCCTCCGTCACGGCAACGATCGGCTCCAGGATCAGCCGTGTCAGGACCCGCGACGAGGCGATGGCCAGGACGACGGCCACCAGGAGCGCCGCGATCATCAGGCGGGTCGAGCTGGCTGCGTTCCGAAGTGCTTGCTCGTTCATCTGTTCCATGTTCCGCTGGTTCAGAAGAAGCACCCGGTCTTCGAGCTTCTTGAGGTTCTCGAACTTGGGAAGCAGCCGTGAAAAGTAAACATTGGCCCGGTCGGCAGTCGTGGCGTTGTGGAGGTCGAAATAGTCGGCGGCTAGATCGAGGTAACTTCGGTATTCGGCCGTCAGCTCATCCACGGTTTCTTGTTCGCCAGTAACTGTAATGTTGTGCTGTTCGACGCCGAGCTGGCGGTCGAATTCCTGCTTGGACTTGTCGAACTGTTCACGTGCCTGCTGTGCCCGCCCGCTGAAGGCGAACATCAGCCCCGAATCCATCCGCTCGAGCGCTTCCTTCATGCGCTCGACGGCCACCACGCTGCGGTAATTCTCACGCAGGATCACATCGATGTTTCCTCCCAACCCGTAGAACATCGCGATCGCCCACAGTCCCAGGCCAATGAGGATGGCCAGGAGGGGCAGAAACCCGAGCATCAACTTCATCCGCAGCGTTTTGAACATGATCCCATTCATTCCCGCGTTTTCGAGGTAAAGCAAGCATCGTGCCAGAATCCAACCGGCAAACAGAA
>JBAUOX010000395.1:0-3611 GCA_049579985.1 Isosphaeraceae bacterium
CATGGCACCCGTACCCGTACCCGTCGCCGGGGCCAGACGCGAGACCATTGAGCAGCCGAAGCGAGCAAGTGGTCGGAGCTTCGCCTCGGTTGTCACCCGGAAACGCCCGTCATTGAACCGTGCCGGAATCTCAACCCGACCCTGGACACGTTATTCCGCTACGCGACAGTCCTGGGGGTGCAAATCAGGCTCTCCGTGGACGAATGCCCGCCACCAAGCTCCGAGCAGGCTTGATCGACCCTCGAGGCCGCCCTGCCCGCGCGGGAGCCGCGCCTGCAATCGCGGACCCGCGCGCCCGGGGAAACCCCGCTCGCGCGGTCGGCCCTGGCCGAACGGCTGACGATCCAAGAGGAGAGGTGAGCCCTCACTCCCCCCGGTCCGGCCAGAATGGGCCAGGTGGCCGTCGGTCGGTCAGCGAGTCCTCCGCATTTCCCTTCTTTTCGGAATGAAAATTGCGAGTTTTCTTAGACAGGGGGATCAATCTCTTGACTGATCGGGGTACCGACTCATTAACCTGGTAGAATGTTGGAATCAAGGAACCCCGATTCGCAGGTCTTCGCTTTCTGCCCCACCTCGATCGAAATCGTGGGAGGAAGCTGACCCAGCGAGCCCCCAAGGAGCCGGGAATGAGTGCGCAACCTGATCGTGCAGCGTGGTTCGAGGGTGGTGATGCGAAGTGCGACGTTTCTCCGTCACCCAGGGGACGTGTTTACCGGCTGGTGCTGCTGGGGCCACCCGGGGTCGGGAAAGGAACCCAAGCGGAATTGCTCTGCAAGGCGCTGGGGACGTGCCATCTCTCGACGGGCGACGTGTTTCGGGCCGCTCAGTGCCAGATCGACCATAGCCCCGCGCTGAAGGCAGCGCTGGAGGCGATGCGACGAGGCGAGCTGGTTTCCGATGACTTGGTGGTGTCGATGGTCAGCGAACGCTCGGGATGCTTGAGTTGCGGGGGCGGGTTCCTGCTCGATGGGTTTCCTCGGACCGCGGCACAAGCCGAGGCCTTGGATGAGCTGCTCGAACAGCAGGGCGTCGGGCTCGATGCGGTTCTCAGCTATGAACTGCTGCTCAGCGAGATTGTCGATCGCCTGAGCGGCCGGCGAACCTGCTCCAAGTGCAAGGCCGTCTTCCACGTGACCGCCCGGCCTCCGCAAAGGGAGGGGGTTTGCGACCTGTGTGGGGGGCAGCTCATCCAGCGCGAGGACGATCGTCCCGAGTCGAGCCGGGTTCGTATGCAGGTCTACGAGGAAAGCACGAAACCCCTGGCGGACTACTACCAGAAGACTGGTTGTCTGATCCCGATCAGAGCGGAAGGCACCCCCGAGACGATCCTCGAGAGATCTCTGGACGCACTGCAGGCGCTGGCGGCTTCTTCGAACGGTTTGACCGATCAAGAGCGCGGAAGCAAGCCGACTTCTCAATCGGTTAATTCTTCTCTCGGCCTTGGCCGATCGTGAGTCAAGGCCCCGCTCGCGTCGATTCTTCGGTTACGGCGCGGCACAGATGTTTGACCAAGTAGCGAGCCGATAATGATCAAACTTCTCTTGATGTTCCTGCCTTTTTACCTTCATCCTCCCGAAGCGCGGGAGATGACGGATCGACTGGTTCCTCAAGGATATCAAGGCAATTACTGGGGACCGGAAGCCTGCAGAGCCCGCCGCGAAGGCACGATGCCGCCCATCGAGATCACGCCGCAGATGGCCCGCTGGGATCGGTGGGGGCGCAAGGTGCTCAAGGACGGCGACATCGTGTTCCGGCTAGGCGACGCACGCGTATTGCACGGGTTTTTCCCCATGAGCCGGTTCTACGCCAATTGCAGCAACAGCAAATTCTCCCACACGGGGATCGTGGCCATCGAGGAAGAGGGGCCCGTAGTTTACGACACGACCGGCAGCGGCGTCGCGCGTCAGCCGTTCTGCGTCTGGATCCTCGACAACGTCGGCAACTTCGGCGTCAAGCGGCTTCGCCCCGAGGATCGCGAGGCCATTCCCAAGGTTCTGGCCTATTGCCGCAAGGTCTTCCTGGAACAACCACCCTTTGACTACGAGCTCGGGCTTGACGACTCGGCGCTTTACTGTGTGGAAATGACCGAGAAGGCGTTTCGTTATGCCGGACTGCCGCTCTCGGAGCCGGTGCGGCTGGGCGACATGGAGCGAGCCACCGAGTTCCCGCTCTGCTTGCTGGGCCTGGGGCTTGCCTCGCGCCAGGTGCTCAAGCAGCCGCTGACGGCGGAGACCAAGGTGTATTTCCCCGGTAACGCACGCCACGGCATTTGGTCAACGCCCCACCTGGTGGAGGATCTACCCCACACCTTCAAGCCCGGTTATCCGTACATGCAGGATCATGCATTGCCGCCCCGGGTCGCGGATTCGGTGAAGTGACGAAGTGGAGGGGCAGCCCGGCGGTAGGCTGATGCGAAGTTGGCCTTGACAGCCAAATTGGCAGACAACGGTTCATCTCGCTTTTGTTTTTGTTACGGGCACGCCGCGTGACTGGAGGAAAGAGGACTTCCACCGTCAGAATATCGCCCTTTTTGCCGCAATCCGGTCCGAATGCCCGTGCCCAGCGTAACGAAACCGGATCACCCGAAACGACCTCTAAAACCTTGTCAATAGCAACTTCGCATCAGCCTAGCCCGGCGGTAAACCCAAACCCATGCCGGCTGGGATCGGGTTGCAACCACGAGGTATCAGCCGCGGCGGTTGCGTCTTCGGGCAGCGTCATCGCCGTGGGCCACGACGATTCCCCGTTCCAGCGTGTACCGTCGCGGGCCCTGGGAATCATCGGAAGTTTGTGCCTCGCGTGGCTTCCTCCGGTCGTCAATGCAGGCCAGCAAGGTCCCCAGGCCGGCCACGACGATCCCACCCAGCTCGAGAACCCAGTTCCAGGTCCAGCCCAGGAACCGCCAACGGAGCATCACGTCCACGTGGTGGATCGACGAGGCCCGGATCAACACGAAGACGTAGAGAAAGACCGTTCCCAGCAGGGCGACGAAGTTTCGCTTCCAGTGCTTTCGTGCCAGCCACGAAAAGCCACCCAGTGCGATCAGTCCGGCAATGGCGACCGTGGCGATGAAGACGACCTGGTAAACCCTGCGCCGATCGTACCAGCCCCCGGACTTGGCCATGCGGCGGCCGACATCGTTGAGCAGGGTTTGGAGATCGAGCTGCTTGTTAATGCCCAGGAACAGCAGCGACACCGTCAGCACCAACCAGAAGAGCGGACTGGCGGTCTGGCCGCGGCGGTTGGCCTTGCGCTCGGCGGCCCAGACGATCGCACAGCCGGCGGTGGCAGCCAGGTAAGCGAACGCGATGAACCAGCCGATTGGCGTTGGATCACCGATGCCGAAGTGCCAATCGCCTCGAGAGTCGGTCGCCGCCAGCAACCAGATCAACGGACAGGGCTTCGCCCTGTGCTGAGCTGTTTCGCCCCGTAGGGGCACAACAATCCAGCACGGGGCGGGCCCACACACGATGTGGGGAGGCACCCAACGCCGATGACGAATTTGGGTGGCTTGTGCTTGGAGTTGTTGTCTGGTAAGGGCTTGGAGTCGGCCTTCCTTGAGGGAATTGGCCTAAAACATGAGACCGTCTTGTGTCATCATGGCGCGGTTT
>JBAUOX010000396.1:0-2516 GCA_049579985.1 Isosphaeraceae bacterium
ATTACGCGGCATCGTCGGCCAGGGGAGTTCTGAGGCCGCGTGCCACGGCTTCCTTCCAGGCCCTCGCCTTGAGCTTCAAACCCCGGCGGTAAAGGACCATGAGCTGATCGAGACGGTCTCGATCGTCGGTTTCGAGCTCGCCTTCCCGGGCCCGCTCGAGCAGCTTACTCAACTCCTCCTGCTGTGCCGGCTCCAGGGTCAGGTCGCAAAGAGCCAGAAGCGAATCATCGGCAAGCGTTTCGACGGCGGGATCGGCGACGGCCTGGCTGATCCAGTCCAGAACCACATCTTCCAGCGGGCGGTTCGTCGCATCCGCAAAGGCCCTGGCTTGTCGGGCCAGCTCGTCGGGAAGCTGGAGAGTCAAAACTTCACTCATGGTTCTTCCCGCCTGTATTTGCAACCCCTTTCAATCCTACCCGATTCCATAAGGCGTGCTCTTATTACCCCAGCAGCAAAGAAGGCCATATACCAACCCGAAGCGCGAGCGAGGGATCTGGTGCGTTTCCCTCGCTGGCGCGTCGGGTTAATATGCAGCAGCATGCGGAACTTCCTTGCCGGGGGAATAGGCTGGGTCGTGACACGGGCGAGCACAACGTCGGCATCACCTGTATCGAGCACGACCAGAGCAGGGCCTGGCTTGCCGGGACCACTGGTGGTGAAGGGAAAGTCCACGAGCACCAGATCACCGGGCAGATAACTCGTCGTAGATGGCATCGGTATCCACGTACCCCTGGCCGAAGTCCTCGGCCGCAAGTTGTTCCCACTCCGAGTCAGTGTCGGGTTCGGAAAAGAGAACGAGCACCCGGACCGTCTGACCCATGGGAATGGTGCCGATCACCGACGCGGGGACCGTCAATGTCTGGTCCGAGTTGAGCTGCGCCTGGAATTCCACGGCCTTCATGTTCGGCGACCTCCCATCTCGATTCTACGTCGCCTCGCTGGTAGTTTTTCTGAGCTTTGGGAACAAGATCAATATCGCATTACTGTAGCAGTTCCCGGCTTGTTCCGCCATGTTGCAGCAGCACTTGTGTACGCCCCGTTTGCAGGCTTTCAAAGTACGGGGCACATCCCTCACGGCACCTGCCACGGAGGACGCGGGCGGCAGTCACTTCGGCAAGGTGGTGATCCGGGTGTGAGCAGGGGGATCGGCCCTTCAGTCTCATGCCAGGGGAGTGGCAATCAGCGATTTTGCCCACCTAGCGTCGTCGTCGGTCAGGGTCGGGTCAGGCTCGTGATCGTAGAGGAAATACCCGTAGCCAGACTCGTCGTAAACTCGGTCGAGGATCGCCCGGAGGTCGAGTCTGGCGTCTGCGTCGTCACCTTTGAGCGGTATGGGCACGGTCGGCAGTGGGTCGTGCAGGCCAAACGGCCAGAAGCCGGCCCTGGGACGCGTCTGGGCACGACTGACGAGAACGGAGTAGGGTCCGCCGGGGCGGTCTGTCGGTGGCAGCGGCGGTCCGCCCCGTAACAGGTCGATCTCCACCAGGTGCACCGGGCTCCGCAAAAGGTCGGCTCGCTTGTTCAGATACTGACCCCGGTGATCGCCGGGACGCTTGTTTGTCGGGCTCAGGACCTCGACGACGGTGACCAGCTCGCGGCTCTGGCGATCGCGAACCTCCAGGAACGACTCACGCTCGACGTCCAGCTCGGGCAAAACGACGTAGGTGGGCGCCTCGAGAACCGCCGAGCCCTTCCCCGGTGGGCTGATGTTCCATCCATGAGCCACCGCAAGGTCGGGACGGCCCACGCCGCGGCGGGTTTCCGTCGAGAGATCGTGCAAGTATACGTTTTCGTCAATCAGGACGATGTAACGCGGGAGAACCTGCGCAGACAGATACGCCGCCGCCGCCGGAATAACTTTCTCGTGAAAATCGTGCCAGAGGACTTCCTGCTCCAGGTAAGGATCCATACCGGGGAACGGTGAAGGCATCTTCGTTTCCCTTGCTCGCAACGGCAGCGACCGCGGTCCTGGGTTTAACTATTGAGATCATACTAGACTCTGCGCGGAACGAGGAGGCGGGGGGCCAATCAACGCCGATTATCGCGGAGGCGTAACTTGCCTCTATGACACCCAACTTCTGGGCGCCTGCTTGCAGGCATCCGAGTCCGGTGGCCGCTCTCGCCCTGAGGCCGTCAGGGGCATGCCAGAGAGAGCGGTTCCCCCTCCAGGTCCCCAGAGGCAGCCGGTGGCCTCGTCACAACGAGGGTCGACGGCTTCGTCCCAGGACAAGCCGGACGGTTCGTCTGGCGGCCGGGCCCCCGGAACGGGGTGGGCGGGCTTGCTGACGATGGAGGCCGGGCCGCTATCGCGGCCCAGTTTCCTTCCCACGAGCGGGTCAATCAAACCGACGACGCGCAGGAACTGGAAGCGCTTCGCCGCAGCGTGCAGCGAGGCCGCCCCTTTGGCCAGCCGGAATGGCAGAAGGAAATCGCGAAACGTTTGGGCCTAGAGTCGGCCTACCGTCCCACGGGGCGCCCGCGAAAGGTGGGCCGAAATCAAAATACCTCGCCCCGGT
>JBAUOX010000397.1:0-9689 GCA_049579985.1 Isosphaeraceae bacterium
CAACTATGGCGACAACAGCAACCGCTGCACCAGGCAAAACCAGCTTCGTCAAGGAGTTTCTCCAAGGCAATCCCCAAGCCAACGCCAAAGCCGTGAACGAGGCGTGGACGGCTGCCGGGATGAAAGGGACGATCAGTCACCCCGTCATCAGCGTGGTGCGGAAGCAACTGGGGCTGACCGGCAAGCTGCCTGGGAAGACCAGGAACGCCGCCCAGGAAAAGGCAGCCTCCAACATGCCCAGGACGGCAGCCCCTACACCAGGCAAGACCAGCTTCGTGAAGGAGTTCCTCAACGCCAATCCCCAAGGAAACACCAAAGCCGTGAACGAGGCGTGGCGGGCTGCCGGATTCGAGGGCGCAATTAGCCCCACCTTGGTCAACAAGACGAGAGTGAAGATGAATCTGACCGGCAAACTGCGTGGGAGCGCCAAAACAGCCGCCGATGGAGAGGCAGCCCCCAGAATGCCCAAAACAGCAACCGCCACACCAGGCAAGACCAGCTTCCTGAAAGAGTTCCTCCACGACCATCCCCAAGGCAGCTTCAAATCCGTGAACGAGGCGTGGACGGCAGCCGGATTCGACGGGACCATCAGCACTGCCCTCGTCTACAAGGCGAGAGCATCGTTGGGTCTGACGGGCAACCTTAGCGGGAAGTCCAAGGCGAAGGCAACCTCCACCGGCAAGAAATTGGGAAGACCTCGGAAGGAGCCCACGGCTGCGGGCATCGGGCAACCACGAGGCAGGAAAAGCGCCCGCACCCTGGCGCTGACTGAACTCGAAGCCGACATCGATCGGCTGATATTCAAGGTGATGGGCGTTGGCGACCTCACTCAGATCGAGGATTCGTTGAGACAAGCGAGAAGGCTGCTCTATGTAACCGCCAATGGACAGTGATCTCTTTCGACTTCGAAACCTGATTCCATCCAAGCCGGGGCTTTCCCCAGCGTTTTCGTTTTGTTGGGAGCCATCGCCCTGGGCGGGGGAAGTCAAGGCTCGATGTCCCGGCATGGGCATGTCTTCGTGATCGTCGTCCCCAAAGACGGCGACATGCAGCCGGGTCCGGGGTTCTTTCATCCGGCGAAGAGACTGGGGCGAGACACGTCCGACAAGACGACCTGCTGGGTTGAGGAATTGCGCCGGGTGCATGGGTACTGGGGCAAAGGATGATCGCCACCGCATCATGCTGGGGAAGACTGATAAGGGCGAGATGCTCGTAATTATCCCTTGTGGCCAGAGCAAGGTCTGGGATGACCAACCTGACCGGGGGCCGGTCAAGGCGAGAGACGCTTACACGGGCACCCCGTTCAGGATGAATCGAGCCTACGCCGAAGCGTTTGCTTCTCGGTGGGTCATCCTCAGTGCCAAGTGCGGGTTCGTCTCGCCCGATTTTCTGATCCCCGGCCCATACAACGTGACCTTCAAGAAGCGAGCGACGAACCCGCTCGGACTCACCATGCTGATTGCACAGATCAAGGAGCTTCGGCTCGACGAGGCTCCCAAGGTCATCGGTCTGGGCGGCAAGGAGTATCGAGCAATGATCGAGAGGGCGTTCGCTCAGTTGGACTGCTCTCCTGTCTTTCCATTCTCTGGGCTTCCTATCGGCTTGGCGATGCAGGCGACAAAGAATGCCTTTCAGACCTGCAACCCATGGAGAGGAAGCTCTCACCCTTAAGACCCCAGAACTTGCGATAGGAACCGAGTAGATAAGAATGTTCTAAGCGGGTTAGGGCACGGGGGCGACAAAGCTGACTGTAAGGCGAATGTGTTGACTTTCAGTGACAGGAATTGATCGGCGGCAACCTCTCCAGATCGAATGAGCATCCTTGTCAATGACTCGGCTCTCCCCAGCTTCCGAATTCGCTTCCTAACTTGCGAACCGACACCGCATCGATTAGTCCGAAGGGTCATGTTACCGACACCGCATCGCTGCGCTAAAGGTCGGCGGCAACCGCCAGCGGCCGCGTCAATGGGTGTCGGTTCGTAGTTCATTCGTCGTTCATGGCAACCTCCACGCGGCGGTCGCCAGCGGTTGCCCGCAGGGCTGGTTTGACGCCTGAAACGGGGGTCGCAGGAAGAGACTGGGGCCATGACCAAAGGAAACGCTCCCTCACGAATATGAGCGATGCGGTGGCGGTCTGGAACGACACAGGCTAAACGATGATCTGTCGGCAAAACTAAGCGGTGTGCTGTCGGTTCGCACCTATTTTTCCTGGACGAAACGACCAATGATCACCGCATGTGGAATTGATAATTACTCTGATAACCTCGTGGCTGCACCCCATATACCTCTTGGAGCCACATAATAACCATGGTGCGGAAATAGCGAAACTACCAGGGTCTTCTGGAAGAGCAGACGCATTTTCGTTAGGGCGTTCTTCCTCCGTGGGAATCCAGGCGAGACAGAAAATGGGCATCTTGACCGGGTTTTGGGCTGGGTTTCTCTCAGGCTATTCGACGTAAGGCCAACAAAAAAGCCCACTTGCGATTTCTCGCAAGCGGGCTGAAGAGTGGAGGCGGCGGGAATTGCACCCGCGTCCCGAGAAGCGTCAGTGAGAGCATCTACGTGCGTAGCCGATCGTTTGATTGTCGGCCTCGGAGCCCCGGTCGGCAGGGTCTCGTTCGGCTTATCCTGTCATGAATTTAACCCAAGCCGCAACAAGAGGTTAGGCTCAGGCGATCCCGAATTGTCGTCCCCGGCCGGATCTCTCGGGAGAAGACCCGGCGCGAGGCCGTTGCTGTGGTTTAGGCAGCGAGACGGTACTGCGCACCAAAGGTGTTGGCAGTTAAGTTTCGGTCGGCTTTTTACGAGGCCTGCTGACCAACCTCGGCACGCCGCCGTTCACCTCGGTCATCCGGTCGATCCTGGTTCGCCCCCGAATGGTCAAGGATGCAGACGAGTCATTACTATTCTACGGTAGCATCGGCCGTTTTTCACGCCACGATCTCAAAATTCCCCAGATTTACCGCCGGCGCGTGGCCCGATCGATATCGCGCTTGGCGTCTTGCTTCTTGATCGCTTCGCGCTTGTCATAGGTCTTTCGGCCGCGAGCAACCGAGAGCTCAACCTTGGCAATCCCCTTCTTGAAATAGATCGACAGCGGAACCAGCGTCAGACCCTTCTCCCCCGACTTGGAGTCCAGCTTGGCTATCTCCCGGCGGTGAAGTAGGAGCTTGCGACGCCGCTTGGGAACGTGATTCATGCGGTTGGCCTGGAGGTATTCGGGAATGTCACACCCGAGCAACCAAACCTCGCCCTTATCGATCTCGGCGTACGCGTCTTCCAGGTTGGCCTTGCCGTTGCGCAGGCTCTTGACCTCGGTGCCGGTCAGAACGAGCCCTGCTTCGACCTTCTCGAGCAACTCGTACTCGTGCCGGGCCTTGCGATTCCGGGCAACGATCTTGATTCCCGAGTCAGCGGCCGGGGCTTTGCCCTTGGAGGACGATTTTGTCGTATCTTTCTTGGCCATGCCCTTGAGCCTACTTGCGGCGTTCCGGCCGGCAAAGCCGGCTGTTCATGAAGGAATCATAAAAGCGTAACACGGCGAGGCAAGGACGAGGAGAGCCTGGAGCCCATTCACGTTCGGGTCGCGGCACATGCCGTAAGTATCTCAGAGACCTGTTGGTCAAGGCCTCCTGACTCAAGCCTGAGTCGTGGCGTTGATCGGAGATGTGCTCCCACCTCCGGCCAATCGCCGACTTGTCGATTGCCGTCGACGATGAAAGTTGGCTCGATCAGCTCGAGCTCCTGGGTTTCGAGCCGGCTGACGAGCGAGCCCGGCTCGGCCCTGGAGGGCGGTCCCCAGCGAGCCGTGGCGGCCGAGACGAGGTCTGCAACCGTGAAGTCGGTGACGATCCATTGATCGCCGAACGACGACAACTTCCCAGCCGCCAGAAATCCAAGAGTCACCTCCAGCAGGCCGAACGGTTTCCGACTCGATTCGCTGAGCGAACGGCTCCGAGGGGCAAGCTCTTCAAGGTCGCGCTGGCTCCAACAGGAGGTTTGCAGCTCGACGACGAGCCGCTCGAGAGCGTGGCGCTTTTCCGGCTCGCTCCACCACCCCTCGAGAGCGAGATAGCTCGGACGCCGGTCGAGGTTGGCTCGCAACTCGGCGATCGACCGGCCGGTCAACAGATCCCGGGCATCGGGCGTGATTTCCTCGAGCGGCACCAGAACGAACCTCCTCACGCCCATTCGCGGGTGAGGGACGCTCAGCTCCGGCGTGTGGATGATCTCATCGCCAAAGAGCAGCACGTCGAGGTCGAGCGTTCGCTCGCCCCAGCGGACGGTTCGGACTCTTCCCGCGTCAGCCTCGATCTCCTGGAGCCGGTGCAAGAGCGTGATCGGTTCCAGCGTCGTCTCCAGGACCGCCGCGGCATTCAGGAACGGTCCCTGGCCGGCGGGTCCTCCTATCGGCTTGGTCTCGTGGTAGGTGCTCACCGATCGGACAATCAGCTCCGGCGTCTGCCGCAATTGTGCGACCGCCCCATCGAGAATGGCCTTGCGGTCCCCCAGGTTCGATCCCAGGCCTATGTGCGCAAGCCTTGCCATCCGGGCCTCGGGCCAGAGGGTCTTGGCTACACGGAGAGCTTGCCGATGCGATCGACGGCCTCGAGCAGTCTTGGGGTATCCACTGTGAGCGCGACGCGGATGTAGCCATCCGCGGTCCGGCCGAAGCCCAGGCCGGGGGTGGTCACGACATCCGCCTCCTCCAGCAATCGCGCGCAAAGTTGTGTCGATGTGTAGCCTTTGGGGCAGGGGATCCAGACGTAAAAGGTGGCCTCGGGAGTGGGCACGTCCCAGCCCAGATTCTTGAGCGCCCCGACGAAGGCGTCGCGGCGGTCCTTGTAAAGGGCGCGGATTGGCGGCGCCAGCGTGGCGTACTCGTCGAGGGCCGTCTTCGCGGCGTACTGGATGGCCGTGAAGATGCCCGAATCGGTGTTGGCCTTGACCTGCCCCAAGGCGGCGATCATGGACGCCCCGCCGATCGCGAAGCCGACGCGCCAGCCGGTCATGTTGAAGGTCTTGGAGAGACTATGGAACTCGATCGCGACGTCCTTGGCGCCGGGGACCTGGAGAATGCTGGGGACGGGATGCTCGAAATACATCTCGTTGTAGGCGGCGTCCTGGGCCGCCACGAAGCTGTGCGCGCGGGCCAGGTCGACGACCCGCTCGTAGTAGGCCAGGTCCGCCGTTCCACCGGTCGGGTTGTTGGGATAGTTGAGGAACATGAGCCTGGCCAGCGAATAGACATCGCCGGGGATCGCGTCCAGGTCGGGGCGGAAGCCAAGCGATCGTTCCAGAGGCATCGTGTAGACGTCGGCTCCGGCGAACATGCTGCTCGACCGGTAAACGGGGTAGCACGGGTCGGGCACCAGGCTGATCTCACTCGGGTTCAGGACCGCGAGGGGAAAATGGGCGATCCCTTCCTTCGACCCGATCAAGGGGAGGATCTCGGAATCAGGATCGAGGTCGATGCCATAGCGCACTTTGCAGAAAGCCGCGATCGACCGCCGCAGCTCCGGAGCGCCCTGGTCGAGGGCGTACTGGTGAAATGCCGGGTTCTCGACGTTGTGCTGAAGGCTCCGGATGATCGGAGTGGGGGTGGGCCGGTCGGGATCGCCCACTCCCAGATTGATGATGTCGCGACCCGCGGCAATGGCGGCTTTCTTCTTCTTGTCAATCTCGGCGAAGAGATAGGGGGGAAGCTTCTGGAGCCGTTCCGACTTCACGAAAGGAGTGGTCGCCATCGAACCGTCAGTCCTCAAGGGGGTCATTCCTCGATCAAGCGGAACACGTCACAAATCCGTCCAGGTGCCTGCCAGCAGGTGCCTGCCAGCAGCAAGCGGCTCAGCTCGCCATGATCTCCGCGGGCAGATTGTCGTTGGCATAAACATTCTGGACATCGTCATTCTCGTCGAGACTATCCTTGAGCTTGATCATCTTCTTACCGCTCTCGGCATCGAGATCGACGTAGGTGGTCGGGATGTAGCTGGTCTCGGCGCTTTCGGCGGGGATCTTGTGATCCTCGAGGGCCTTGCGGACGACCTCGAAGATCTTGGGGTCGCAGGTGACCTCGAAATAGCCTTCCACCAGCTCGACGTCATCGGCCCCGGCCTCGAGAGCGACTTCCATCAACTGGTCTTCGGCAGCGTGCTTGGGGTCGACGATGAACAGGCCCTTGTAATTGAACATATAGCTGACGCAGCCGCTGGCGCCAAGGTTTCCACCGGCCGCCTCGAACACCCGGCGCAGCTCGCCGGCAGTGCGGTTGCGGTTGTCGGTCAGGGCCTCGCAGAGCACGGCCACGCCGCCTGGACCATAGCCTTCGTAGATCACTTCCTCGAAATTCTCGCCGCCCAGCTCGCCGGTGGCCTTCTTGATGGAGCGTTCGATATTGTCCTTGGGGCAACTGACCGACCGCGCCTTGTCGATTGCATATCTCAGCCGGATGTTCGCATTGGAGTCGCCTCCCCCGACGCGCGCGGCCACATAGATGGCTCGGCAGAGCTTGCTGAACAACTGGCCTCGCTTGGCATCAACAAGGCCCTTGCGATGGGCAATGTTGGCCGAATGGGAATGTCCTGACATCTCTATCAAAACTCCTCGAGAGATTGCTGCGAATGGCAATGAACCGGAGGGCGGCGCACCCTTTCTTCGATTCGCTCAGGGAGTCCGGTTCGACGACGTCTTGGGCACGGGGCCCAGGGCTTTGAGCGACGTGAGCTTCTTGCGAATTTCCGGCAGCCGCTTGTCGGCGGGCACGGCCTTGGCTGCGATCTGCTCGGCTTCCTCCCAGATCTGCCGGGCTCGGTCGACCTCCTGGAGGTGGAGATAGACGTCGCCAAGATGTTCGCGAATGGTCGCGTCCGGAGGCGCACTGCCTTTCTTCTCTTCGAGCTTCTGAAGCTCGACCGCTTTCAAGAGGGGCTCGAGCGACTCTTTGGCCTTGCCGCGTTTGAACAGCACCCACCCCAGGCTATCGAGGTACGCGGGGCGGTCGGGCTCCTCCTGGACGGCCTTGCGAATCATCGATTCGGCCTTCTCCAGGTTCTTCCCCTGATCCGCGTAGAGGTATCCGAGGTCGTTATTGACCCCCGCGTCATCCGGGGTCTTTTGAAAAAGGATCTCGAGCTCGGCCTCTCCCTTGGCGTAATCGCCTTGGTTCACGTAGATGAGCGAGAGACTGGAGTGGGCGAGCTTGACCACCACCTCGTCGTTGCCGGCGAACCGCTTGATCAGATCCTGAAAGACCTTGACGGCCTCGTCGTTGCGTCCGAACTTGGTCAGCATACCCCCCAGCACAAACTTGTAGCGGGCGTTGTCGGGCTCGTTCTTGATGGCCTTGTTGAGGATCTCGAGCGCCTGGTCGACCTTGCCCGTGTCGCTCAGCAGATCGGCCAGCATGAGCTGAATCTCGATGTCATTGGCGTCGAGCTGGGCAGCCTGTGCCGCCGCGGCCAGCGCCGCCGTGGTATGACCGGCCCGCCGCTCCAGCTCCGCGAGCACACCCAGGGAACGCCCGGTCTTTTCGTTGGGGTATTTTTCGATCATCTGCTGGATCGTGGCGGCTGCTTCCGCATTCTGATCAAGGCGGCGGAGAGTGTCGGCAATGTCCTTATAGACCTGAGGGCTGGGATTCTGCTCCAGCATCAGCCGCTGCAACTTGATCAGCCGCTGAAGCCGCCCCGACTTGTTTGATCCGCGTTCCGGATTGGCGATGAAGCTCAGCACATAAAAAGCGGTTCTGGGAAGCGTCGGGGGGTTGGTCTGAAGCTGCTGCAGGCCGGCGTCGAGCATCGCCTCGGCCAGTGTGTCGTCGGCGGCCGCCGCCTGAAGCTGCGCAGAGATCGCCTCCAGCCCGTTGGGGCGGGACATCGCCTCGCAGATCACCTTGAGCAGGTCGCCAGGCTTCTTTCGTTTCAGCAGCGATGCGGCCAGCGCGCGGTAGGTCTGGGGGGTCGGCTGCGTGGTCAGGAGCGACTTGTAGAGGGCGTCGGCCTTCTCGATCTGGCCGGTCTCGCGATAGCGGTCAGCCAGCACATACTGCAGGGGGACGTTCTTCGAGTCTCGCCGCGCGGCCTCCTCGAGCCGGGGAGTGATCTCCTCTTCCCGCTTCAAGGCGGTCAGCACCTTGGCCAGAAGCTCGTAAGCCTCGAGCGCCTGGGGCTGCCGTTTGATGTAGCGTTCCACCAGCGCGAGGGCTCGCACTCCCTGATCTTGCCCGAGGAGCGTCTCCGCCAGTTGCAAGGGAAGCTGCGGGTTCTCCTCGTCATAGATCAGGCCGCGCTCGAAGGCCTTGACGGCCAGGTCGTTCTGCTTGGCCTCCAGGAAGACCATGCCGAAGTTCAGGTAGGCCGTGGCCGGCTCATTGCCGAGGATCCGGGCGAGGTCGGCGGGCGACAGCCTGTTGGCGGTCTTGTCATCCAGCCCCGCCATCACGTCGGCGTACGCCTTGGCCGCGTTGTCGACCTGGTTGAGCTTCTCCGAGTACAGCTTGCCCAGCTCATACTGGGCCAGCAGGCGACCCGGCGAGTGAGCGTCGAGCTTGGGGTTGGCCAGAACTTCCTTGAGCACGCTCTGGCACCCGACCGTGTCGTTCTTGCGATTGTAGAATTCGACGAGCCGGCTGAGTGTATCGGTGTCGCCCGGCTCGATGGCCAGAACCTTCTTGCCGAACTCGACGGCCAGCTCGGGACGACCCAGCGCGCCCAAGTAGATCCGGCTCAGCCGCCTGGCGATGGCGACCGAATCGGGATCGAGTTTCTGAGCTTGCTGCAACAGGGCCACGGCTTCGTTGAAGGAGCCTCGATCCTCCAGGCCACGCGCTGCCGCGTAAAGCCGCATCGCCTCGGACTGCTGGCGATCACCGACGGTGCTGGGATGAAGCGGCACAAACGGCCGCGGTGGATCGTCACCCGGTTGCGAGAAGACAGAGGCCACGTCAGGTTTCGGCCCGGGAACCTCGGCCGGTTGGGTCGTGCCGGCCGTGGCCTTGACCGCGGCTCCCGCGGGTTCCTGTGCCCCGGAGGGCTTGTCCTGGACTGCTGGCGAGCCGGCGATGGGATCGGGCGACAAAGTGGCCGCGGTCCCGCCGGCCACGCCGGTTTCGGTAATCAGAGACAGGCCTGTGAGGGCGGCACCAAGCCATCGCATTGACCCGACCATGATCACATCTCCTCCAAAGTTGGTCCGAACCTCTCCGACCGCGCGACGCTCGTCGCCAGAGTCTCGGCCGCATCGACAACGAGACTGGCGACTCGAGCCGCAGTGCGGTGCGGTCCGGCGGTCCCTCGCCTGAGTGTTAGGCCCGACGCTCAACGACGTTATGATAGGCAATCGTATCACGGCGCGAAGAGCACTGCCAAGCCCAGGGACGGTCCATGCCACCCTCGAACGAGATCACCCATTCTCAATAACTGTTCAAACGAGGGAACGACATTCGCGGCCCCGAGCTCTCGCGTTGCCCTCGCCTGCCAGCGCGATCGGGTCGAACGGATCGTCGCCAGCGTCGTGGGGAACAGCACCACCAGCCGCGGATCGGCTTCGTCCGCGACCCGCCGGCCCGGGCACCGATGACTTAACCGCCAGCGGTAACAAGCCTTGCGTTGATTCAGGTTTGGCTTCGTTTGGTGCCTTTTCGGCGTCTTCAGTAATTTGTAGGGTGCGTCGAGCTTGCGATGACGCACCGC
>JBAUOX010000398.1:0-3483 GCA_049579985.1 Isosphaeraceae bacterium
CCGCCACGTCGAGCGCCATCGGCTTCTCGCAGATCACGTGCACGCCGGCCTCGAGCGCCTTGACCGTGGCGTCCGGGTGCAGGAACGTCGGCAAGGTGATGGAGAGTGCATCGACCGATCTGGTCGCAAGCAGCTCGCCCAGGTCGGAATGGACGCTGACATCCTTCAGGTCGATGTGATCGGCCGCGCCCCCTACGTTTCCCTTGGAGGGTTCACCCGCGGCGGCCAGCACCTTGGGGTTGGCCTCGCAGATCGCTGTGATCGTGGCGCCGGGGATCGCTTTCCAGCAGCGATAGTGCATACGTCCCATGAAACCCAGCCCGACAATCCCCACGCGAATCATGGCGTACCTCTTTCTTGACGGCACGACCCGGAGTGTCCGGGACACGGGGCCCTGGCGGTATTCAGCAGCGGCTCGCGGCACGACACGGCCTCGGGCAAGCCCAGGTCCAACATACCACTCCATCATGACCGATCCAAGATCGGCTGCCAGGCATCACCCCGAAGTCATCCTGCCCGATCCTGGCGTGAGGATTCCGCGTTTTGATTGGAAATCCTCGAGCCGGGGATGGACAATCGGTAGACGGGCTGCTTACCTGGAAACCCACTCGGAGGCGATTTGACGGATGGACGTGCAAGAACTTTCTCAACTTCGCATGCCGGCGGCCGACGAGAATGCCCGGCCGTCCGAGATTGTCTCGCAGCCACCGCGAGACGTTTTCCTTCGCCGCAAGATCGAGCGCCGGCTGGTCATCGGGGCGTTTATCGCCCTCTGGATGGCCATGGGCTGGCTGCTGAAGCTCGATGGCAAGGCGTATATGCTGCTCGGTCTGCCGCTCACCGCCGGCTTTCAAGTCGTGGTCGCACGCCGGCCGATCCGTGCACTCTGGGTCCGCAATGCGCCGCGATTACGCGTCGACCGCACCTGGCTGCTCACAACCGGAGCTCTCGCCGCGCTCCCTCTGTTCGAGCTATCCCAAGGGTACCGTCGCGGCTGGGTGACCATCGGCTGGTACCTCTGCGCCATCCTCGGAGCGGCGGCGACGGCGTATGCTATTCAGAACTGGGACCGCAGAGCCTTACGGTCGGTGCCGGTCGCGCTGGGCATGCTTGTCTTCATTTCGGCGGTGATGGCATTCATCGCGGTCGGCCGCGGGGGGATGGCGGTCCTGAGCGGGTCGGCAATCCTTCAGGCCGCGCGCTGGACCCTTTTGTATCTGCCCGTTTTCTTCCTGCTCGAGGAGGTGACGATGCGTGGCGCCTTCGACTCTCACCTCTGGCGGCCGGATGAGAAGCAGGCTACGGGATCAATGATCGAGCTATCGCTTCTCTGTGGTCTCTTGCATCTTCCCGTTGCGCCGATGGCGGACCCGCTCCTTCTGCTCAAGGCGCAGCTGGGATGCTGGGGCATGGTGGCGGGCATTTCCTTGTGCCTGGCCTGGCGGATGGGCGGCAACCTGCTGGTGCCGGCGGCGGCGCACGCCGCGCTCGACGGGGTGCGCAACGCGCTACTGCTAAGCCTAATACCGTTGAATTAGCCGTAAAGTTATGGGAGGCCGTTGGTTATTTCGCCCTCTCCCCTTGCGGGAGAGGGTAGGGAGAGGGGTCGCACCGGTCAGCTCGACCCTTCGGACAAGGCGGTTGGTCGTGCCCAGCCCCCCTCACCCCAACCCTCTCCCGCGAGGGGAGAGGGAGCCAGAAGTCCCTTCGACCAAGGGTGTTATTGCTGATTCAACGGTATAGCTGCTAAACCAGTGATGACGGTGCAAGAGTTTCGTCAGCCTGTTCCGCAGGTCTCGATGATAGGCACCATAGCTTTGGAGCTGATCTTTGAGTGACGGCATCATCCAGGTTCCTCGGTCGTGAGGGATCTCAGCGCGCCTGTCCGGTCGGAGGAGTTCGCCTCACTTGAGCTTCTGCTCCAGCTTCCTGAGCTTGGGCACGATGTGAATGTCGCTGTACGCGCTGCCCCGATGATTGCGGTAGTAATCCTGATGGTGCGGCTCGGCAGGGTAGAATTCGGTCAAGGGGACGAGCTCGGTCACGATCGGCGAGCGAAAGACGCGGCGGCGGGTGAGCTCCTTGAAGGACTTCTCGGCCGCCTGCTTCTGCTCGTCGTTGTGGTAGAGAATGATCGAGCGGTAATTGGGGCCGAAGTCGTCTTCCTGCCGGTTCAAGGTGGTCGGGTCGTGAGCCGCCCAGAAGATGTTGAGTAGCTTCTCGAAGCTGACGACCGCCGGGTCATATTCGATCTGGATCACCTCGGCATGGCCGGTCAGACCGGTGCAGACCATCTCGTAGGTCGGGTTCGGAATGTGTCCGCCGGCGTAGCCCGAGACCACCGACTTCACGCCCGGAATCCGCTCGAAAACCGCCTCCATGCACCAGAAGCAGCCACCGCCAAACGTGGCCTTCTCGGTCTTCTTCTCCTTGGCGGCGCTGGCAGTGTTCTTGGTCTTGGTCTTGCCCTGGTCCTTGCCTTCTTTTTTCTCCGAGTCCGACCCGTTCTTCTGATCCGCGCCCGCAGTCGGATTCTCGTCGCTCTTGTTCGCCGGGGCGGCCGGCTCCTTGGTCTGTTTCGGAGTTTGCAACATTCCCGCCAGTCCCAGAACGACTGCGATTCCGAGAGATGCCACCAGAAGGCGCCGGATCATCGTTGAGCTCCTTGACGGTCGAGCCGGTAGTCGACGAGTTTGACCGGCTTGCGAATGGAACGGTCGTAGAATCATTATAGACAACCGGGCCCGGATCGTGCATCGCTTCCCGCGTCGTCCGGGTGCCAGAACCAAAAAACAGGAATAAGGGGGACATCGGGGAGATGCGACGATGCGTGCCATGCTGATAAACGACCTCGGGCCGGTGAGCGAGAGCTCCGCGCCGCTGGTATCGGCGGACTGGCCCGACCCGACGCCGGCCGGCGGCGAAATCCTGATCCGGGTGAGCGTCTGCGGCGTCTGTCACACCGAACTGGACGAGGTCGAAGGGCGGATGCCGCCGCCAAGGCTGCCGGTCATCCCCGGCCATCAGGTCATCGGACGGGTCGAAGCCTTGGGCGAAGGGGCCGGCTCATTCCAGCGCGGCGACCGCGTGGGGGTGGCCTGGATTTATTCGGCGTGCGAGCACTGCGCCTTCTGCCGGAAGGGGGAGGAGAACCTCTGCGAGAGGTTCCGGGCCACGGGCCGCGACGCCCACGGCGGTTACGCCGAGTTGATGACCGTGCCCCAGGCGTTCGCGCACGCGATCCCGAACACCCTCGCCGACGTAGAGGCCGCGCCCCTGATGTGCGCGGGGGCGATCGGGTTCCGTTCCCTCCGCCTGGCCAGGCTGGAGGACGGGCAGGCCTTGGGCCTCACCGGCTTCGGGGCCTCGGCGCACCTGGTGCTGAAGCTGGTCCGGCACCGCTTCCCCGGGACGCAGGTCTTCGTGTTCGCTCGCTCCGCCGCGGAGCGGGCCTTCGCCCGCGAACTCGGGGCGGCCTGGGCC
>JBAUOX010000399.1:0-7431 GCA_049579985.1 Isosphaeraceae bacterium
GGGAACGGTTGCAGTCAACCTGGTGCTTGGGGGGGGGCACGCATTTCCGCGTGCCCCCGCCGAAGACCCTGGTCTTCTCGTGTCGTGTCGCGCGAACGAGCCGTTCAGAATGCTAACGATCATCGCGGCTTAGCGGATCAGCGAGGTAACGCGGTCGAACTCTTCCTGCGAGTTGTAGTCGATGATGATCTGTCCCCGCTCGGGCGTTTTGGCTCGAATCAGCACGGGGGTTCCGAACCGCTGGTGCAGATGCTGTTCAAGCTCGACCAGGTGGGGGGACCTGGGCTCAGAGGCGTGTGCCTGGTCGCGACGGACTCGGGGCCGAGCCGGGGTGGGAACGCCGGTGGCCACGAGGGCCTCGGTCTGGCGGACCGAGAGGTTCTCGGTGATGATCCGGCGGCAGGCGGCACGCTGGCTCTCCGGGTCGGGCAGCCCCAGCAACGCGCGGGCGTGGCCCTGGGTGATCTCGCTGTCTCGGACGGAGCATAGGACGTCGTCGGGCAAGTCCAGCAGCCGGATCAGGTTGGTTACGGTCGAGCGGTCCAGGCCCAACCGCCCGGCGAGCTCTTCCTGGGTTCCACCGTAACGGCCGAGATAATCGCGAAAGGCCGTGGCCTTGTCGACGGCATTGAGGTCCTCTCGCTGCAAGTTTTCGACCATCACCAGCTCGAAGACGCGCTGGTCGTCCAGGTCCATCACCCGCGCGGGAATCTCGTGGAGCTGGGCCTCGATGCTGGCCCGGAGCCGCCGTTCGCCGGCGATGAGCTGGTAGCGCTCGCCGACGGCTCGCACCAGAACCGGCTGGAGCATGCCGTGCTGGCGCAGCGAATCCGCCAGGGAGGCAATCTCTGCCGGTGGGAAATGACGGCGGGGCTGAAAGGGGTTGGGATCGACCTGATCGACGGCGACGTGGAGCAATTCGGAGCTCTCGAGCGAGTCGGCCTCGAACCCTCCCTCCTCACGTCCCAGCAGGGCTTCCAAACCGCGTCCCAAGCGTCGCTTATTCACGGTCGATGACCTCCATGACGAGTTCCGTATAGGCCCGGGCGCCGCGGGCCCGGGGGGCGTAGTCCAGCACGCTCAGCCCATGACTGGGCGCCTCGCTGATGCTGACATCACGCGGAATCAGTGTTTCGAAGACCGTCTCATCGAAATACTGTCGGACCTCGCTCGCAACTTCGTTAGCCAACTCCAGGCTCGGATCGTACATTGTGAGGACGATGCCCCCAATCTCCAAACGATGGTTCTCTCTTGCCTTGGTCTGCCTGGCAAGCTCTATGATCTGGGAAAGCCCTTCCATCGCGAAGTACTCGCACTGGATCGGAATGTAGATCTCGCCTGATGCGCCGAGCGCCGCGCGGGTGAGCTGCCCGATCGACGGGGGACAATCCAGAAAGATATAGTGAAAATGGCTCAGCTCGCCGGCGAGCTGCTGGCGCAAGGTCGACGCGCGCTGACGGTTCGAGGCTGAGAGCGCGTCCGCATCGGCCAGGCTCTGCGAACCGGGCAATACGCACAGTCGCGGCTGCGATGTCTCGACCACACTCTCGGCCAGCGCCTTGCCGGCAAGCAAAGGATGCCGCTGGGCCGGTTCGACCCCCAGTCCGCTGGTTGCGTTGCACTGGGGATCGATATCGACCACCAGCGCGGAGCGCCCGGACTTCGCCAAACCGGCTGCGATGTTGATCGCCGACGTGGTCTTCCCCACGCCACCCTTCTGATTGGCCACGCTGATGATTCTGGCCATCGCAATTCCCCTCCCCACGGTACGTCCAAGAATCGTTACGGTGAGGTTGGCAAGCTCGAAGCGCCCCGACAATTTTTCTTGGCCGAACGACAACGGAACCGCCGAACAGGGCGGATCGTAGGGATTCCGCGGAAGGGTGTAAAGTACAAGTTCGGCCTCCGCGGCCTCCCGCCCCAGCCCTCCGAGACCGTCTGCCGCCGTCGACATGCCGCAAGCTCCGGGCAGGAACCTTGACAACTTTCCGAAGGCGAGCGCCTCCAGTCCCGCCGGCTGCGCGCCGCGGCTCGGCAAAGTCAAGCCATCACGGGTGTCAATCTGCCGCAGCATGTCCGTGCTGCTACTATGGCTGCGCCCGACTCCGGACTTTCCCGAGGGGGGCGCATAGCTGAAAGACGGGTGGTGAGCTGCCAGCAACACGGCGCCGTTGTAATGTTGAGCGATGATCCGCTGGATCTGCGTATCCAGGAATTCGAGTTGAAGGTCGGGGACCACGGGCCAGCGGCCGCCAACGCCTCGCCGAAGACCAAACGCACGCTCGGGAGACACCATGCGGACCTTTGACCTGATCGCGATCCTGATCGTCATGGCGGCGGTTTTCAGTTTCATCAACCTCAAGGTGCTGAAGCTCCCCGCCGAGATCGGGTTGATGGTCCTGACGCTGCTCTTCTCCGTGGCGGTATTCGTGGCCGGCTGCTTGTTCCCGGACATTGAGGCCATGGTCGCCGCGCGACTCGCTCAGTTCGACTTCAACGAGGCCCTCCTGCACGGGATGCTCGGGTTCCTGCTCTTCGCCGGGGCGCTCCACGTCGACCTCGAAGACCTCGCCCGCTACCGCTGGACGATCGCGATCCTTGCCACGGTGGGCGTGCTGTTCTCGACCGTGATCGTCGGCGGTCTCACGTGGGGGATGCTGGCCCTGATCGGCCTACCGATGAGGTTCCTCGACTGCCTTCTGGTCGGGGCGCTGATCTCACCCACCGACCCGATCGCCGTCCTGGGCCTGCTCAAGCGGGTCGGTGTCCCGAAGTCGCTGGAGGTGCAAATCGCGGGAGAGTCCCTGTTCAACGACGGGGTGGGCGTCGTTGTGTTCACGGGCCTCCTGGGGGTCGCCTCGGGGCTTCACCGACCGGACCTCGGGCATGTCGCCCTCTTGTTCGTCCAGGAGGCTGTCGGCGGGGCCTTGTTCGGGCTGGTCGTCGGGCTGCTGGTTTTCTTGATGTTGCGGTCGGTCGACGAGTACAAGGTAGAGGTCCTCCTCTCGCTGGCCCTGGTCGCGGGCGGCTACGCTCTGGCGGACGCGTTGCACCTCTCGGGGCCTATCGCCATGGTCGTGGCCGGGCTGATGATCGGCAATCACGGGCGCAATTTCGCCATGTCCGCGACCACGATCGAACGCCTCGACCAATTCTGGGAGCTGGTCGACGAGATCTTCAACGCGGTGCTGTTCGTGTTAATCGGGCTGGAGGTTCTCGCACTGACCTTCACCGCGAAGAACCTGGTGGCGGGGTTGCTGGCGATTCCGATCGTCCTCGCGGCCCGGCTGATCTCGGTCGGCCTGCCGATCCGGGTGCTGCGGCGTCGGGTCTGGTTCGAGCCGTTCACGGTACGCATCCTGACATGGGGCGGTCTGCGGGGTGGGATCTCGGTGGCCCTGGCTTTGTCCGTGCCGAAGGAATCGCCGGCAGTCGCAGCGCCCGGGCGGGATGTGGTCCTGGCGATCACTTACGTCGTGGTGGTGTTCTCGATCATCGTCCAAGGGTTGACCATCGGGCCGCTGACCCGCCGGTGGCTCGCCGCGTCGGGAGAGCCCATCTCGTGATCCGACCCTCGATTCTTCGCTCACGATTCCGCGTCGAGGAGGGGTTGAGCCACTCATGCTTGCGACCGCTCCGCAACCCTTCTGAACATCAGTCCCGGTGAAGATCGTTGTTTTTTGCTCCGTTGCTATCGGAACCCCAAATAACGAACGGGTCAGACATGCACCAGGAAGTCGTGCAGCGCCTGGGGGCTAGCGTTGATCGAAACGCCATGAGCGCCGGCGTAATAGTAGACGTGAGCGCTCGGAAAATCCTGCTGCACGCTGGAGGTGCTCACGGAGGCCACCACGTTGCGATCGTCGAGACCGAAGGCGCAGACCACGTGTGCGGACGTGTCGCTCGGGCCGCTTAATACGTTGATCGCCGAGCGTGTAAAGTGGACATGCGAAAGCATATAGGCGTCGAACCGGTCACCGTTGTGGTAGCTGAGGTAATCTCTGAGACTGGGCGGTCCATAATATAGGCATAGCGGTCCGGCCGATGACCGAGCAAGATGGCGGCTCGGAATCCTCGAGAGCGCGATCATCCCCCCTGCTCCATCAGTCTGTGGGCGTCGGCCTCGAGGAGATCGCTGTAACTGATCGGGTAACTCGACGTGGCGTCAAGATTCTTGAGGTTGTCGGGGAGAGAGGCGAGCTGGTCTGCGCACCGGGCCCGGATGGTCTTCAGGTCCGGCAGCTCGTCGACCAAGCGGCCGGCGCGGACGATGGGAACCAGGAGGGGTTCGCCTTCGGCCGTCTCGTCGGAGCGCATGACCACATCGCCGCGGAACATCCCCTGGTTGTCACGCCGGCGATCGACTTGCTTGGCCGTCGGGTAAGTCTTCTTGCCCGGGCTGAGCTTGATTTTCCCCTCGCCATCGATCTCGACGAGCTTGTACACCATGGAAAGCGCAGGGGCGTCGCGCGAGGTGATCAGCTCGGTGCCGACGCCGAATCCATCGATCGGAGCGGACGCGGCGAGCAGGCGGGCGATTTGGTACTCGTCCAGGTCGCCGGAGGCCATGATCTTGACGGTCTTGCGAGCGCACCCATCGAGGATCTGCCGGACTTGCCGGGCGAGGCTTTCCAGATCGCCGCTGTCAATCCGGACCGCCAGCACCGGAGGATCGATGGCGGCGGCCTTGCGCGCGCCTTCGAGCGTATCGTAGGTGTCGATGAGCAGTGTCGTCGTGCCCGGGAAAGCACGGGCGTAGGCGGTGAAGGCCTCTGCTTCGGAATCGAACGACTGTACCCACGAATGAGCCATCGTCCCCGACGCGGGGATTTTCAACAGCCGGGCCGCCTCGACGTGACTGGTCCCGTCGAAACCGGCGATGTAGGCAGCGCGTGCCGCGAGCAGCCCACTGTGCGGCCCGTGGCCGCGACGCGCCCCGTAGTCAACCAGGGTGCGCCCCCTGGCCGCGGTCACCGCGCGCGCTGCCTTCGACGCCACGAGCGTCGGGTAGGAGAGCGAGGCAAGGAGAAAGGTCTCAACCCACTGGGCCTGGGGCAAAGGGGCGGTCACTCGCAGCAGCGTCTCGCCCGGGAACACGACGGTGCCTTCGGGAACGGCCCAGATTTCGCCCTCGAATCGTAGCGAGCCCAGCATCGTGAAGAATGCGGGGTCCGCGTGTGCGAAGGCGGGAAAGCGGCGAATCCCCTCGATCTGATCGGCCGAAAATGCCAGCGTGAGGAGGTCACCGATCGCCTGTTCGAGCCCGACGAAGACGAGGTAGGCGCGATGTGGCGGCATTCTCCGCACAAAAAGCTCGAACGTGGCCCGCTTCCCCGCGATGCCCGCGGCGAGATAACCGGCCATCATCGTGAGCTGGTACAGGTCGGTGATCGGACCGAGGGCCCGCCGATCGGGCCAGAGCGAAACGGGGGGTTGCGGGTTCTGGTTCATCACGCAGGTCCTGCGGTTCTGGGACGAAGCAGCCAGAGCGGGGCGCTCAACGACTCCGACCTGCCGGCCCGGGCGGCAGCCGGGTCGATATCCAGCAGGGCCGGAAGGCTCAACTGTGTCGGGTATTCGCGGACGAGCTCCCAGCGGCCAAGGAGCGCCGCGGACGCTGTCCTGGCGTCCCCCTCCTGACGCAACTGGGCCAGGTCCACCAGGGCCCAGAGCCGGGGGTTCCCAGGCGCGAGCAGCCGCGCCGGGTCGGGTTCCACCTGCACCGGCACCCGGCCGCCCACGTAGAACGTGACCGGAGGGCGAGCCAGCAGACGCAGTCCCGGTGTGCCGGCCGGCAGATCGGCAACTGCCTTCCTGACGCCGTTCCTCAGCAAGTCCGAGGGTGCCAGCGGCCCCGGTAATTCACCGGGACCCATCGTCGGCGAGCGCAACATGTCTGCGCCCAGGAGCTCGATCGCCAGCATCGCAATACCGCAGGCGATCCACTCCCATGTATTGATCCCGTAAAGATTTCCAGTCTCGAGTGCGGAAGCGGACTTGGCGGGGTTCGGCTGCGGGGTTGGAAATCCCTGATTGATGAGGTTTGCCGTCATGATCCAGCCCAGAAAATGCAGCGGCAGCCAGAGCCGCGCATACGGATGGTAAAACGGGGTCAGGATTGACAGGCCAAGCCAGGCCGCCGCCAGCAACCGCTTGCCCGGGCTCCGCCGCTGCCGGGGGTCGAGGACCCATCCGGCTCCGAGCCACCAGTAGAAGAAAGGAAAAACGAGAGCGAAGATCGCAAGCAGGAGCGAGGCCCGACAGCGGTTCGGTTTTCCCAGGGGAAGAAGCACCAGCTTGCAGCAGAGAACCGCGGCCAGGTATTCCGTCACGTTCCAGGCGGGTCCGCCCGAGAGCGCCGCCATCTGCTCGAGCTGGAGACGCAGATGGGGCGGCCACGAGCTGAAGCCTCCCATGTAGCTTTGGTGATGTTTCAGCAATCCGGCGTATCCTCCGTGCGATTCGACGAAGGCGAACCATGGCCAGTAGACCGCGACGGCAAGGAGCACGGCGAGTAGAGCGAACCCCCAGACAGCCCGGATTCTTGGCCGATGGCGTTCTTTCGGGTCCACGAGGATGCCCAGGCACGCCGCCAGGACGACGAACACCCCGAGCAGCCAGCCGTTGTACTTGAACCACTGCGCCAGGCCCACACTCAGTCCCAGGGCGATCGCGCTGGAGAGCCTGGGCCGTTCCAGGAAGCGCTGGCCGCAGACAAGTCCCAGAATCCAGCAGAGCAGAAACGAGGCGTCGGTGAGCGCCACGCGGGAGAAGGCGACGTGAAAGCCCGAAAACGCCACGAGTGCCGCGGCAGCCGCGCCGGCCCCTGCCCCGAATGTCCGTCGTGCCAGCCAGTCCGCCGCCGGGATCGTCAGTGTCCCGGCCAATATCGAGACCAGAATCGCCGCGATGTCGCCGACGCCCAGCCCAAGATAGGCGAGGCCCACCAGGATCGGAAAACCTGGCGGAGCGTAGGGAATCAACGTCGGATCCAGGCTTGCCAGGCCGCTGGGCGACACCGACCAGAGCCCGGCGATGGCGTAGATGCCCTCGTCGAAATGTGACAGACCCAGCCGCGGCAACCCCCAGAACCTGAGTACCGCTCCCGCCATCGTCAGCAATCCGACGATGAGAACCTCGTGCGAAAGGAGGTTGGAACGCACAGAGTTGTTGCGTGCTGGGGCCATGCCCGGAGATTCTACAGAAGCCACCAGTCGCGGGCAAACGAGCGCCGACCGGGCAGCCTCCCGCATCCAGTCGGTTTCACGTGAAACGACATAGAGGTGACCCGCTTGGTGTCGCCGAGCTTCAGGTGGGGCTGGCAGGACTCGACGGTGTAGTGGTAGACTTGGGTCGGGGTCAAGGTGTTGGTGGACTTGCGCATCGTACCCTCCTTGAAAGATGGGACGTACACAAGTCATTATCAGTAAG
>JBAUOX010000400.1:0-2373 GCA_049579985.1 Isosphaeraceae bacterium
CCGGGCCAGCACCGGGAGCGGAGCCCGCGGTGGAGGCCCGGCCAACCGGGCCAGCACCGGGAGCGGAGCCCGCGGTGGAGGCCGGGCCAACCGGGTCGGAGCCGTCCCCGTCCCAGGTCCGAAGTGGTCACTGGCGGGAAGATAAGATTGGTCTGTTGATGACCATGACCAGCGAGGAATCCGCGGTGGATCCCTGTCCCACGATCCCCGAGACCTTCGTCAATCCGTTGCGAATTCTCAAGCTGGCGCGCGAGCTCAAGAAGAAGGGTTGCACGCCGGGTGCGGATGCCGTGGCCGACCCGGCGGAGACCGAGGGCGAAAACCCGCTGGAAGGCCCGGAGTACACCCCACCAGCGGTGCGAGTCCGGTCGATGGTGGCCACGCGACACGAGAACGAATCGTTGGGAGAGATCCTGGCTGCTGCGGCGTTTGCGCGGGGGTTCTACGGGGCGCGGCGCAAGGCGTTCCTGGGCGATGGAGCCGAAAACAACTGGACGGTCCGCAAGCGGTGGTTCAGCGATTTCGTGGCGATCCTGGATTTCATCCACGCGTTGTCGTATGTTTTTGCCGTAGCGATGGCGGGGCGTGGGTTCGCTACGGGATGGGAGGTGTATGTGCGCTGGATTCGCTGGGTCTGGCAGGGGCGCGTGGCGGCAGTGATCCAGGAGTTGGAGCAGCGGCAGAAGGAATTGGGGCTGCCGGGCGCCGAGGACTCGGAGAGTAGCCCGAGGCGGGTGGTGGCGGAGGGGTTGAGGTATCTGAAGAACCATCAGGATCAGATGCGGTACGATGAATATCGTCGGCAGGGTCTGCCGATCACCTCCAGTCATGTGGAGTCAACGGTCAAGCAGTTCAACCGCCGCGTAAAGGGGACGGAGAAGTTCTGGTCCGAGGAGGGAGCCGAGGCGATCCTCCAGCTCCGTGCCGACTACTTGAGCGAGACCGAGCCGATGGAAACGTTCTGGCAAGAGCGGGAAGCGAGGGCGACTGGGCGGCGTTGCTACCGCCGCGCCGTGTAGTTCCGAGAATTACAATCCCGGTCGTGCGCCCCAGAACGTCAGGCCGCCCAGGTGCAT
This sequence comes from Isosphaeraceae bacterium, assembly GCA_049579985.1. Classification (GTDB taxonomy): domain Bacteria; phylum Planctomycetota; class Planctomycetia; order Isosphaerales; family Isosphaeraceae; genus Aquisphaera. The sequence continues at coordinate 1,077 of JBAUOX010000400.1, forward strand.
CGCCGACAGCAAGCGTCGCCTGGAAGAGGTCATGGTTCCTCACTGATCGCGTTATCAGACCATTCGCGATCTCGGTCAATTTCTATTTGTTTCATACCACCTCCGCCCAGTTCTCAACGCTCAGGCCGGGGACAGCCGCGAGGTCGTTGTCCATCGTGACGACGGTAGTGTTCCCCAGAGCCAGGGCGATGGCGGCAATCATGATGTCGTTCTGTCCCATCGGCCGGCCGATCGTCTTCAACTCGAACGCGATTCGTCCGTACTCGAACGCCGCTGCAGTATCCACCAGCCACAGTTTCCATACATCCAGCGCCTGACGAAGCCGCAGGATGTTCCGATCCCGCCGCGGGCTTCCCTCCGCCCGGAACGCCAGTTCAGCGAGTACCGGCGCGGCGATGCCCACACGGTTCCCCCTGGCGACTTCGATTGAGGCCCGCTCGAACACCCCGCGCTTGCGATCGAGGTACAGACCGGCGATACCCGTATCGAGGATGAAGCGGGTCATCGGAATACGTCCTCAATGCCCTTGTCGCCGTTGTCGATGCCGTGCTGATTCAGCTTGCGTTCCCAGGCGTCCAGGTCGGCCGCGACATCGTCGGGGATTTCCAGCGGTTGCAGCTTCTGCATCGCCGCCAGCACGCGCGCGATCTCCTGGGGCGGCATCGGTCCATCGTTGTCGGAAGTAGCGGCCTCGGTGGTTACGACAACTTCTGTGCCCTCCGGCAAGTTGATCGGCTCATCAACTTCCACCCGCCCGTGGCGGATGACACCCCTCAGCAAAATCGAATTCATGACCGTTCTCCTTTCATGTCCATGCTTTACTTTACAGCCCCAGTTCCTTGAGGTGTTTCCTGATCTCGGCCCGGGTTTTCGCCAGATCGCTTTCCAGCCCGTCGATCTCCCGTTGCACGGCAATAATGTCGATCTCCTCTTCGGCCTCGCTGGTCTCCACATACCTGGGGATGTTCATGTTGTAATCATTACCGGCGATCTCCTTCGCTGTGGCCCGATAAGCGTACGTCGGCACGCTCTTGTATTTTGCGAACGTGGCGACGATCTTGTCGATTGAGGTGGACCCCTAAAACTGGACCACTCGGGATGTTAAACTGATCAGAGATCACTGTTCCATTCCGAGGAGCGTCATGACACACGCAAAGAAGCAACTTCGGCAGCCTTCAAGGCTCGGGTCGCTCTGGAGGCCGTCAAGCAGACCAGGACCCTCGCCGAGCTGTCAGGAACGTTCCAGTTCCACTCCGTCCAGATCAGCAAATGGAAGAAGCAACTCCTGGACGGCATC
>JBAUOX010000401.1:0-10054 GCA_049579985.1 Isosphaeraceae bacterium
CGGCTCGCTGCATCGCCTAAGCGACACATCTGTCTCGAAGGCTCCGACGGTTTCGTTACCTCCACCGCCGCCCCGATAGCTACCGGCTGGAGCGACCCAGTTGCCGGGTGGGAATTGCACCCACTGAGGACCCAACACCTTCTTCATGGCGCCCCCCAGTCGTGTCCCCAACTGACCAGAGATTTGGCGCGACTGGAGATGAGGGGGTCGTAATGCATGCCGGCGCCGTAGAGGGTCAGCCCGCGTTTGCGACAGAGGGTGTCATCGACCGCCCAGTAAGTGTGGCGCCGGGAAAGAAGATCGTCACGACCAGCTTCGCCAGGCACATGGAAAAGGTGTCGATGTCCCAGGCGGCATGGCTGAAGAAGCGATGAAACCGCGACCAGTGCCCGTCGCCGACGTGGCCACTGGAGAAGATGACTTCGGTGACGTAGCGGTGACGCTGGGAGAGAATCCAGCCCGTGACGATGACCACGAATGTCTGGTAGGTCGGGACCGTGAAAACCGGAGCAAAGTTCTGTAGCAGGGTGAGGAAGGAGTCGGTAATTTCCATGGGTCGGCTTCCTTGCATTGGCGTCTTGTTGCGACCTGACAAACCAAGACAAGTTGCCAAGAAATCGCGAGGAAGCCGACCTGTTGTTTTGCTCAGTCACCTCTCTTCAAAAGTGCGAAACGAGAACTAAGGCGTTCAACGCCATCGTGCGAAGCTCTGGACCAGTTTGTGGGTCACGGAACCGTGCGAACAGAGCGTTCACCAGAGTTTCAACATCGGCTGATTGTTCTGGAACCTGTGCGGGCATCGGGGTGAACGGCGCAAGGCGCCAGACCTCAGGAGTGAAGGGACTCGGACAAATATATAGGCCACTGCCTCCCCAATGATTGATTACTGGAAGAACTCGGGGCCACACCGTGTCCGAACCATTGGCGACCACCCAAGCGAGGCCTGGTCCGATGTCGTACCCGCTTTCAAAGGCCAGACCAACGACCGCTTGGGACACAGCCTCTGCATCAGCACGATCCGTTGGGCGGAGAAGTAGCCAGGCTGCTGGGTCGGGATGGCGCGGGTCTATTCGGCAGACGGCCATGGCGGTCTTCCGCAACCATTCGGAGTCCTTTGGGTTCGGGGGTGGACCTTCAAGCACAGGGAGAGCGGCCGCAGCCGCGGCTGTCCCGTAACCCTCGAGTGAGTAGATCGCTGCTTCGCGAACTTCTGCGTCCCGATCGAGAAGCAGATCGGCCAATCGAGGGAGGGTTTCGGGAATTACCCAGGGGGCAACGTCGCGAAGGGCCAGTGCCGCCATGCGACGCACCCCGGCGTCTGGGTGCTTTAGGTGAGTGGTCAGGTTATATACAAAAGTTGTATTGATTCTTCGATCAATCCAAAGTGCCTGTACAGCCTCCTTCCAGACAAGCCCATCCGGGTCCCGGAGCGCGGCGCAAAGTAAAGCCTCTTCCTTGTGCTTGGAGGGCACCTTCACAGCTCGGCCGAGCATGTCGAGCATGTCGAGGCTGGCCTTCAAGGTCGTCTTAAGTTCGTTGCGGAGGCTGGTCAGACGGTTCATCAGCTCGCTGTTCTGCACCTTCAAGGTCTCGACCTCCGCCTTCGCCGCGTCTAAGGTTTTTTGTTCGGCGACTTTCTCGGCCGCGCGTTGTTGGGTGGTTCGTTCGGCATTCTTAACAGTCTCTTGAAGTGTGGCAGGTTGATACTGAACCCGGGAAAGGATCTCGCGGATGTTGGACTTGACACGCTCCATATTGGTCTGGCGGGAGCCGGTCACGGCAAGATCGCGAACCATCTGCTCTTGCACCAAGATGGTTTCGTCCTTGACCTTGACGATCTCGTCTTGGGTCGTTTTCAGATCATCCTCCAACTTGGTTACCCTGTCCGCCAAGTCGATGAGGGCCTTGTTGCCATTGCGGTTGAGTTGGGTGACTCCAGCGGTCAGGATCGGCCAGGCGGTCGACGACAGCATGACCAGAACGACCAGTACTTTCCCCGCGGTGGACATCGGATCTCTCTTGCCAAGGAGTCAGAGGGAGGAGGGCCGGCGAAATAGAACGTGCCAGCACAAGATAATGCTCGCAAGAACTTATCGACCGCGCGACGCCTCTGCTGGGAACCGCGCGCGATGAATGGATATCTGAGCGACCAAGTTCAAGTTACCCTAATATACCTCCCTTTCCAGAGTCCTGCCAACCGAAGCCTGAGGGTTCTTACCGTTTCACTGAAACGACCTACCAAGACCAAGCAAGCCCCGAATGCAGAGGGGTTCCCATCCTGGGAGGGATCGGTCGGCTTTTGCGAGGAAAGGGCCGGCGGTGAAGCGGCGTTTCGATACCAAGAGGCAATAGGGGGCGCGGGGTCAGGCCATGTTTTTGGTTTCTTTCGGTGAAGAACGGCCACCTCGCGCTGCGAAATCTCGCCGTGCCGGCCGAGGAGCGCGGTGACCGGGTCGAGGCCCGGCGGCTCTGGAAAACGGTCTTCGAGGCCTGTCCAGGCGACCCCGAGGCCATGTCGCGAGGGGTGTTGTCGCGGTGAATCGATGTGCTTCCCGCCAACCTCCGGCATCCCGATGCCTTCCGCCTTCAGTTCGAAAAGCTCGCACAGGATACCGCCAGCGACGCTCGGAAAATGAAATGGCCCTGCGGCCTTGCGGCCCTGGCGGCCCTGGGCTGGTGCCGGTTTGCCCTTCACGATTTGGGGCAACCTGGCTAGGATCCGCGGATTCTCCATGGTCCCTCGCGATGCCGAAAGAATGGGATCGGGGGACTGAGTCCCTCCTTCCAGAATCCTGCAGGAGCCGGCTCGGGCCGGCGACTCTTTGCTCCCGTCCGCGGAGTAAGTTGGCCGAGTACAGGGAGGTTTCGAGCCGATGCGTGTCAATCGCCGATGGATCGCGCTCGTGATTTCGGCCGGGCTCTTGGTTGTGCTGGGGGCTCAGCCGAAGGGCGGCGAAGAGGAGCCGAAAACGCCTCCCGCGAGCCTGCACGACAGCTTCGAGACTGCCCAGGTCGCCTGGGAGCGAGAGCATACCGATACGACGATCAACCTGATTGCCCAGGATAGGTCGGTTCGCGCCGCTCATGACGGCAATCTCTCCGAGCATTTTCAGTTCGATGCCGATACCGGCAGCCAGTTCTTTGTCAGCTACGCGTTGCCCAAGATCCCGGTCACCGACAAGCTTCAGGCGGTGCTCCATGTCCGGGCCAACCGCGTCGGAGTTCAGCTTTACGGACGCGTCGTGCTGCCGGCCGATATCGATTCCGAGACCCGGGCCCCGTCGTTTGTCCTGATCCAGGGGACAATCTATGACCGGGTCGATCGCTGGCAGCGGCTGGAGCTGACCGACATGCTGCCGTCGATTGAGCGTCAGGCTCGAGTGCTCCGCGCCTCGTCGCGGCGCCCGGTGAGCCTGAAGGGAGCGTACCTGGATCGCTTGGTGGTGAACTTGATGGGCGGTTCCGGGGCCTCGGAGGTCTTCCTCGACGACCTCTCGGTCTCCCCCGTCCCCGGCGAGCTGCTGACATCCTGGACGACACCCGAGGCGCGGAAGAGCCTACCGGACAAACCGGTCGGGGGGTCACGGCCCAGCGCCGGCAAGACGGTCATCGACCCGATTGTCCGCCTGGACCGCAACCGCCTGCGCAGGCAAGGAGAAGATCGCAAATATCACGATTGGCTGCCGACCGCGATCGACGCGCCGGGCGCGGATGTCACCGAGCTGAGGAGATATGGGTTCGATGTCCTGGTGGACGACCGCAAATCCGATCCGGAGCGGATCAAGACGGCAATCGACAAGGGCTTTCTGCTGATGCCGCGGCTCTCAGCAATCTCATCCAAGACCGATCCCCACGAATTGCTCGAAGAGGTTGGGGCCTACCCTCATAAGGATGTCGTTGCCTTCTGGCAGATCGGCGCGAGCCTGGGCCGGAAGCGAGAAATGAAGTCCCGCGCCGAGGAGCTTTCCAGGGCACGAAAAGTGGTCACGGCGATGCGCCAGCTCCCCGCGGAGTTCTCGCGGATCACGACCGGGCTGGTGGACGGCGATTTGCCGCTCTTCTCCAGGGCGCCGGGCAACCTTGACACGATCGGCATCCAGCCACAGCTCTGGGCTTCGAGCCAGGAGTTTCTGGAGAGCCTGGAGTTCCTCAAGCAGCGCAGGCAGTTGACTTCCCGATCCAACCTGGGCGGGTTGTTCTGGGCCTGGATCCCCACCACGGCCTCCGCGGCCGTCCGTGCCAATATCTGGGGCGACGACGTGCCCCCGTCCTGGGGTGTTCCCCAGGTTGGGCCCGAACAGCTTCGCCTGATGACCTACATGGCGCTGTCGGCAGGGTACCGTGGTCTCGGGTTCCTCGGCGACGCGGATCTGACTCGTCCCGCCGGCCGAGCCTTGCTGATCGAGCTGGCGTTCCTCAACGAGGAGATCGACCTGTGCGAGTCGATCCTGGCGCGCAGTGCTGATCCGATACCGGTTTACCACGTCTTCGACCCCGACCCTCCGGACCTGCCCCCGCCGGGGACGCCACCGGGGACGCGCGTGAGGCCACAGAAGGAGTTCGCGCCCAAACCCGGCCTGCTCGCTTCGGCGATCGCCGCCGAGCGCAAGGGTGCTCTTCTGCTGCTGGCCGATTATGCCGGCAATGCTCAGTTTCAGCCTCCGCAAATGGCCGCGCGTAACCTGGTGATCCGGGCGAACATGCCGGAAAGCGCACAAGCGTTCGAGATCGGCCCCGGCGAGGTCAAGCTGCTGCCACGCGAACGGGCCCCCGGTGGAACCCAGATCATCCTCGACGAATTCTGCACCACGGCGATGATCCTGTGCACGACCGACCTGGAACTCAAGGAGCGCGTCGAGGCGGCCATTGCCCGGGTTCGCCCCCTGGCGGTGCAACTGGCCATCGAACAGGCCGAGCTGATGCTTCAGGCGGTTGCCGAGATCAACGGCCGACTGAACGCCGACGGCCAGCACCTGATCACTGCGGACGTGCTGAAGCGACGGGCCGACGCGGGGATCGTGGCCAAGCCCACCGACGAGCGCGACCTGCTGGCCAAGGCCGAGGCGTCAATCAAGTCTGCCCGGGAAGCCCAGGAACGCGAGGACTTCGCGCTGGCTTGGGCCGAAGCCCGGCGCGCCGGCCGGCCGCTGCGAACCCTGATGTTCGGTCACTGGGTCAAAGCGTTCGGCACGCTTACCGATGCCGCGGGCGGTTCTTTTTCCAAGCCTGCCGACCGGTCGGCACAATCCAAACCTGACGATAAGTCTGCACAACCGATCCCCATCCTCATCAAGCCGGTTTGCTGCGCTCCCTGTGTCGCGTTCAACACGTTGCCGGAGCTTTACTTCTGGGTTGACTGGATCAAAGGCAAACCGGGCTACAAGTTTGGTGCCAACCGCATCCCCAGCGGCAGCTTCGACGACCCCAAGGCCATGACCGAGGCTGGCTGGGTCAATGTGGACCACGAGCTCGACGGAATCACCGCCAAGATGTCCACGGTGCCCCGGGAGGGTAAGCCGGGGGACCGCATGATCCGCATGCACGTCAAGCCCAAGAACAAGGAAGAACTCGACAACAACCTGCCGTTCTTCGACTTTCCCGTGGCGGCGATCCGCACTCCGGCCATCAAGGCTGACGCCAAGAACCTGATCCGGATCTCGGTCCAGGTCAAGCGGTCGATCGCCAGCGCGCCCGGCATGGGCGGCATCATCGTCCGCGACTCGTTGGGTGGCGAGCAGCTCCAGTATCGCACTTCCGACCCGATCCCGAGCTTCTCCCGGGTCGTCATCTACCGCAAGGCCCCGACGGACTGCAGCTTCACCGTGACCTTTGGCCTGGCCGGCTACGGCGAAGCCTTTTTCGACGACTTTCGTGTCGAGCTCGTCGAGGCCGATGAGGCCTCAGGCGGTTCTGACATCGCCCAGGCGCCGGCAAACCGGACGGCTCGTCAACCTCCCTCTCCCGATCCCTCGCTCCCGCCCACGGCAACCAGTCCGTCCGGTTCCCGTACCCGTCGGCAGTAGCTTCCGGTCCCGTACGCGGCCACACTGACCGATCAAGCTGAAGGCCGGAGGCTGCCTTTCCGAGCCTTGGGGGCAACCGCCAGGAGCTTCTGCTCCTCCGATTTCGGCACCTGGACCGCGACGAAGCGGCTCGCCGGATAGAGATAGTCTTCCCCCGAGTCGTCGATAATCCGTACGAGGCCCTCACCGATCGCCGCCTCGTCGGGCAGCACCCGATAGAGCATCCCCGGGGATAGGTCGTCACAGCCGTCGTTGGCGACGCAGACGGCGAATACCGGTCGGACGTGTGGGTCTGCCATCGATTTGATCCAGGAGCCTCTTGATTTTCACCTGCGGATGATTCTTTGGTATCATCAGTCCGTTTTGGTCAGGATGCGAGATCGAAACTTGTCGCGGGTGGCATCGTGATGGATCACGAAACAGGCTACTTTGCATGGACTGTGCGTCTTCGAGCAAGATCAGGAGGACCAGGATATGGTCAAGAGACACGGGGCCGGGAAACAAAAGAAACTGGCGAAGCAAAAGGCAAGGCGCTTGGAGAAGCGTTCTAAGCTCTTGCAACTCAACTCGAAAGACCCCACCGTCCGACTTCAGCGTGCGGAAAAATGGCCGATCGTCCACGCCCTTGTCGGGGCGAAGCTCTGGGAGGACGGGATCGGCTACCTGACGATCGCCCGGCAAGAGGCTGAAGGGCGGCTCATCTTTGGGGTTTATCTCGTAGATGTTTACTGTCTCGGGGTGAAGAATGCCTTCTGGAGCACGGGCACGCCTGGAGATTTCAAGGAACTGATCCAAAAAATGGGGAAAACCCAGACAATGATCTCGATCTCTCCAGCCTGTCTGGTGAAGATCCTCGATGGCGCGGTCGACTACGCTCGGTCCTTCGGCTTCCCACCTCACCCCGATCACCGGCACGCCGCGATGCTGCTCGCGGGGATCGATCCGAAGGCTTGCGCGCACGAATTCATGTTCGGCCGCGACGGCAAGCCTTTCTACATCCAAGGACCTAACGAGTCGCCCGCACAGGCCAGCGCCATCATGCAACGAATCCAGGAGGCCGGAGGAGACTTCATCATTCAGGTATCCCGTGTTGGTCCGGAAGAGTTAGCCGACTTCGAGGGTGGGGATGACGAGTTCGACTCAATCGAAGAGGAAGACTCCTGAAGAATCGCCTTGAACAGGAAACGATTCGCGTCAGGGGAGACACCCGTCCGTCCTTCCGGTTCCTGTGCCGATGCGGTGGCCGGCGGGAAGGGTCCAGGGTAGAAAACCGGAATTCCGGGCGGAACTTTTCGTAAGTCCCCAACATCAAAGACAGTGACGCTGCAAGAATCGGGCTTGCAGGGGACTGGTAGAGCCAGGTTCTTGCATCACCGCATGGTTGTGGTGCTGCCGTGCGATCAGGCCCGGCAGGCCGGCCCGAGCGATGCTCATCGGCCGCTGCTCGCTTGTGATCTTCTGTTCGATTCCGATTGATTTTGCTTCCAGGTCACGATCCGTCCGCGCCGCTCGTCACTTGTTGTCACGCTGACTGTAGCGCCACACAGGTGATGCTGCCGGGGACCAGGCCTCGTCTCTCATTGCCCGACAGGAGTTAAATCGTATGCCGAAGATCCAGGCTGTTTGGGCGATCGACATCGGCCAGGCCGCATTCAAAGCCCTCAAGCTGGTGCCCGGATCGAATCCGGACGAGGTTGTGGCCGAGGCCTTCGACTTCATCGAATACCCGAAAATCCTGAGCCAGCCTGATGCCGATCCCGAGGAGCTGGTTCGCGAGGCGCTCGCCACGTTCACCGACCGCAACGACGTCAAGGGATGCAAGGTTGCGATTGCGGTGCCGGGCCAGGCCGGACTGGTCAAGTTCATCAAGCTACCGCCGGTCGAGAAGAAGCGCATTCCCGACATCGTCAAGTTCGAGGCCAAGCAGCAAATTCCCTTCGCGCTTGACGAGGTCGTCTGGTCCTACCAGCAGATCGGCGGGGATGAGGAAGTCAGCGACGAAGAGTTCACCATGGAGGTGGGCCTCTTCGCGATGAAGCGTGACCAGATCACCCGTGCCATCTTGCCTCTGACCGTGGCGGGTATCGAGGTCGATATCGTGCAGATGAGCCCGATCGCGCTTTACAACTACATCTGCTTCGACCAGCTCAAGGGAAGCGTTTCGAAAGACTCGGTCGTCGTGCTCGACATCGGCGCCGACAACACCGACCTGATCATCACCGACGGCACGCGGATCTGGCAGCGGAACGTACCGATCGGAGGCAACCACTTCACCCGCGCCCTGACGAAAGAGCTGAAGCTGACCTTCGCCAAGGCCGAGCATCTGAAGCGGAACGCGACCAAGGCGCCGGATCCCCGGGCCATCTTCACCGCGATGCGGGGCGTGTTCAACGATTTCACCAGCGAGGTCAATCGCTCGATCGGGTTCTATTCAAGCATCAACCGGTCGGCGAAGATCCGCAAGGTGCTCGGCCTGGGCAACGGATTCAAGCTGCCGGGCTTGCAGAAGTTTCTCCAGCAGAATCTCAACCAGGAGATCGAGAAAATTGACGCGTTTGCCAAGCTGGCCGGCGACGAGGTCAAGGCGGCCCCGCAATTCCAGGACAACATGGCGTCGTTTGCCGTGGCCTACGGTCTGGGAGTCCAGGGCCTGGGTAAGGGCGGACTGAGCACCAACCTGCTGCCGCCGGAGATCGAGCGCATCCGGATGATCCGGGCCAAGAAGCCCTGGGCACTGGCCTCCTCGGCACTCATCATGCTCGGCCTCAGCTCGCTCTTTCTGCTGGGCCCCTTCCGCCTGCTGGCCACGGTCTCCACGCCCCAATTCGCGGATGCCGTCACTCAGGCCAAGGCCGTGACCAAGAAGGGAACCGACATCAAAACCGCCCTCGACTCGGCCAAGAACCAGTGGAAGGACAAGTTCGACGATGGTACGGCGCTGATCGTCGACCCGACCTACCGGGCGCTCTGGCCGTCGTTCCTGAAAACCATCAGCGGCTTCTGGCCCGATCCGGTCGCGGAATACAAGCTCAACCCCGACGATCCCGCCAACCAGGCAACACTCGAGAAACTGCGGGTCCACATTGACCTGATCAAGCCGGTTTGGCGGACCGACGTGGCCGCCGGGTGGTTCGACACCCTCGACCCCAAATTCAAGCGGCTGATGCATCCCTACGACGTGGACCCGGCCAACGCCCCCGCCGGTGAGGGCTGGATCGTCCAGATCGCCTGTCACCATTACAACCCGTATCCCTCTGCCGAGCAGTTGAGAATCACCAACCTCAAGGATCCCCGGCGAACCGAGTTTGGCCCCTACCAGTTCATCACCGAGAAGGTACTCCACAAGCTGAACTCGCCGTTCCTGCGTCTCTACGGGGTCAGCCACGTGGCCCTGGCCTGGATGTCCATCGACAGAGATTGGACCAGCGAGAAGGGAAGCGGCAACAACAACCTCGCCGGTAGCACGGTGCCGGTCCTTGACCGCGCTTCGCCACCCGCCGACACCGAGGCGGGCGCTGGGGGGGCCGTCGGCAGCATGATGGGTGGTGGAGGGATGGCAAAATACGCCGCCCCGATGAGTCGAGGCGGCAGCGGCATGGGCATGGCCGAGATGATGCGAAGCATGATGATGGGCGGGGCCGGAATGGCTGGCGGCGTCAACGCCGAAGCCAAGAAGAACATCAAGACTCTCACGCGCACCGACTTCCTCATCCAGTTCCTCTGGAAGCCCACTCCCGCCGAGCAATTGCCCGAGGATCCCGAGCAGCGCAAGGCCAAGGTCGAGGAGCAAGCCGCCAAGGCCAAAGAGCTGCACGAGAAAATGACGCAAGCCGAGAGCCAGAAGAACAGCTCGGCGGTCACGATTCCCAGCGCCGAGGAAATCGAGAAGGCCTCCAAGCAGAAAACTTCGGAGCTGGAGACGGCGATCACCAAGGCCCTGACCACGCTTGCCACCCCGGTTCCGGACGCAGCGGCCGGTGCCGCGGTAGCGCCCGGTGCGGCGCCTCCGGGCGTGCCGGCCGCCCCAGGGG
>JBAUOX010000402.1:0-2285 GCA_049579985.1 Isosphaeraceae bacterium
CCTGGGCGGCGTGGTGCTGGGTCTCGAGGACATCATGGACTCGGTGGGCGAGTTTCTGGTCCTGCGGATTCCGGTCCAGAAATTGCTGGAGCTCGGTGGCCGCGACGATGGCGTCTTGATGCTCGCCGAGGATGTCCTGAAGCTGGGTGGTCAGGCGAATGAACCGCTGGGCGTGCTTTTCCGTGCGCGACCCCAGGGCCGGGGCGATCAGCTCGGCGGCGTAGCGGGCGCGCTTGGCGAGTTTGCGGACCTGGTGGAAGTCCGGATCGGGACTGGCCGCCTTGAGGTCCCGTCCGCCTTTCTTCAGCTTCCGCCAGGCTGCCGCGGCAAGAGGGGGTAATGCCCTCCGGCACGGCTCCCACGCATCGTCCTTGAGAGTCGGAGACTCGATCGCTGCCGCCAGGCTCGCAAGCAAATCGCGGTATCGCTCGCCTTGCAAGGCCTCGCGCAGGGCGCGTGAAGTTTGCGCGTGCCGCTCTCCTAGCGCGAGGTAAAACGGGGCGAGCAGGTCGTCCTGGCCTGTATCGCGGGGGCTTGCCGAAGCTCGACCGTTGCCCGCAGCAGGGGGTGCCGCCAAGTGCAGCCGCTGACAAAGAATGTCCAGGTCACGCACGCTTCCGAGTTCTGCCGCAAGCCATTTCAATTCCTGCTCAAGATGTTCGCCCCATTCTCGATCGACGAGGTCGGAAACCGTCCGCAGCTCGCTGCGCAGGCGGCGGGTCGATGTGCGCAGGCGATGGACTCCCTCCGGCTCACCCCGGCGTGCCTCGGGATCGGCGGCCTGCAACCGGGCAATGGCCCCCTTGAGCGCCGAGCGGATCAGCTCGGCCGCGGGATATTTCGGTTTGATCGCCGGCATTGCCACGATTGCGGGACTGAGCGCCTGCGCCCGTGTTCGAGCATCCTTGTCACTATCCGGTGGAGGAAAAGCCGGAAGATTTCGCTCGGCGTTTTTCGCCCGGCGCTGGACCTTGACGTTCATAAGTTGCCAGGTAGGGTCGAGGAGAAAGCCCGTGTGAGTCGAGCCCGCCAGTGCGACTGGCGGACGAGTCTGGCTCTTCATGCAAAATTCACATAACCGATTGTAATCTCAGTGATGCCGGGGTTGTCAACCCCGGAGTTTTACGTTTCATGTGCATGCAAGTCACGGTTCAATAAGGAACCCCCGCCAGCCTTGCGGTTTTGAGCGCACGAGCGTACCACTCGAGCTCGCTCAGGAACCGCGCCGCGCGCTGGTTGTAGGATTCGTCTCGAGGATGGCCTTCCTCATCGAACGCGTCCTGCACGCGCGGTACTGGTAGCAACGACGGAATGCTTGGCGTGCCAAGCTCGCAGAGCATCGCGCGCAATTGCATCGCGGCGCGAACGCCGCCGAAGGCGCCCGCGGAGTAGCAAACGATGGCCGATGGCCTCCAGAAATACTCTTCCAGGAAGTGATCCAGCAGATTGGAGAGCGCAGGGGGAATGCTGTGGTTGTACTCTCCGCTGACGATGATGAACGCATCGGCCGCACGGATCCGTGTGGCCAGCCGTTCGAGGACCTCGGGCGCCTGGCCCTTCTCGTATTCCTTGTACATTTTCTCCAGCAAGGGGAGCCGCTCCTCCAGCGGGTCGATCAGTGTCGTCTGGTGCCCGCGCCCCCTACAGGCCTCGACGAGGAACTTCGCCGCCTTGATGCCCTGGCGGTGCGGGCGGACGGACCCGTAGATGACGAGGAGATCGAGTGCGTCGGGCATGAGCCATATCCTTTCACCAAGACAGACTCGAAAGAGATGCTGAACATGGTGTCACTGGAGCGGGTGCAGGCCGGCCTGGCGGCGCTGGTCGTTGACCAGGCCGAGGCCCCGGGGCTCGTTCTTGAGAAGCTTGATCAGTTGTGACGGGGAGCAGCCGAGTGCAAGGGCGGCTCGCTGCGGATCGTTGCCGGTTTCGGCCAGTACATCCAGGGCTTCGGCGAGCAGGGCCGGGAAGTTGTGATGTTCAGGGTTGATCACGAGCCGGCCGCCACGACAGCGACGCTGCCAGAGATCGCTCGGTTGATAGGCGGACGGCTCGTCGGTTCCCGCCGTCCGACGGATGTCCAGGGCCAGCTTGAGCCGGAGTCGGAACAGGGCTGCCCGGCGATTCTCTCCTTGCGTGCGCCGCTCGGAGGCCTCGGCGGTGACCCCGGTCGGCCGGTGGGTCAGGATGACAGCCGTCTCGACCTTGTTGCGGTTCCGGCCTCCTGGACCGGAACGGCGGGTCCTGCGAAAGTCGCATTCGGCGGCCAGCGCATCGGGATCGAG